>JASJGS010000208.1:0-8353 GCA_033791445.1 Bacteroidales bacterium
CCTAATAGAATATACACAATGTTAAAAACTGAAGTTGCAAGATCCAAAGCATTTAACATAGCCGAGGTCATAGAATACATCCCTAATTCAGTAGTGATCAAGTCAATTATTAAAAAATTAACTGGAAATATCAGTGCCGTATCATTTGATTCAGGTGAACTGTTATGTGGAAAAACTTCGCCCTTTGAAACCTTTATTCAGATCATTGAGGGCAATGCTGAAGTTGTAATTGATGACAAATCTATTTCACTTGAAACGGGTCAATCCATTATCATTCCTGCCCACTCTCGTAACACGATAAAAGCAAACGAGAAGTTCAAAATGCTATCCACTTTTATTAAAAGCGGATATGAAGAAGTAAGCTAAAGTACCGTAATAAGTCAATTAGCTTATCCAAAAAATACATTGCTATCACAACTCTTAATTGAGTAAAAAACTAAATGGAATATGTATTCAAATAGGAATACCAATTTATTAACTAAAGAAATAAGCATGAAATCAAACGCACTGGTATATAGTGAAAATGAATTTGGAAAATTAGACGGAAAAGTTGCAAATGGTCTAGCCAGGCACTCGGAAAAATATAACATCCTTGGCATCATAGATAGTACAAAGGCCGGACTTGACGCAGGAGAATATCTTGATGGCGAAAAAACAGGGATACCTATTTTCCTGAATATTGATGATGCCATTAATAGGTTGAGACTTGTACCGGAGTATTTCATTTATGGAATAGCTCCTCTTGCTTCATTTCTTGACGATGAACAGAAAGAGATCATTTTCAGTGCTATGAAAAAGGGAATGAACATTGTAAACGGTTTACCGGAATTCTTCACTGATGATGAGGAATACAGGCAAAAAGCCAGTGAATATGGAGTAAGGATTTTTGATATCAGAAAACCTCCACCTCGAAAAGACCTGCATATTTTTACAGGACAAATCAAAAAAGTCAAAGTTCCCGTAATAACTGTATTTGGAACAGATTGTGCTGTTGGAAAACGAACAACCACTGTAAATCTAGTTGATGCTTTAAGAAAAGAGGGACTGAAAGCTGCATTTATAGCAACAGGACAAACTGGTATTCTCCAGGGTTCAAAGTATGGTCTTGCCATAGATGTTTTAACTTCTGGTTTTGCAACCGGGGAAGTGGAAAATGCGATTCTAGACGCCTATGAAACAGACAATCCTGACATCATAGTCGTTGAAGGGCAAGGTGCTTTGAGCCATCCTGCTTTTACATCATCCAGCGCTATATTAAGAGGTGCGATGCCGAATGCAATTATTCTCCAACATCCACCAAAAAGAAAAAATCATTGCGATTATTCCAGCATACCTATGCCAACCCTTGAAAGTGAGATCGAATTAATCGAAGTGTTTTCTAAATCAAAGGTGATTGCCATCACAATTAACCATGAAGATATGACCGATGAAGAATTAGAATCAACAATAATGGAGTATGAATACAAATATGAATTACCTACTACAGACGTTTTAAAACATGGTTGTGATAAATTGATTAATAAGTTATTCGAGGTATTCCCGGAATTACAAAAACAAACGGTTTGGGCAGACTAACCCCAAGAATAGAGATTGATCTTGGGAAAATTTCCCATAACGCCAAAACTTTGAAGGAACTATATGGTTCAAAGGGTATTGATGTTATTGGAGTTACAAAAGCAGTATGTGGGGATCCTGATATTGCCAACACATTAGTCAAAAGTGGAATAAATATCCTTGCTGATTCAAGGATAAGCAATATTAAGAGGATGCGCAAGGCTGGTGTCCAGGCCCAATTTCTTCTGTTACGTACACCCAACCTAAGCCAAGTCGAAGAAGTTGTAAAATATACAGATATAAGCCTTAATACTGAGCTTTCTGTAATTAGAAGACTTTCAAGGTTTGCGATCGAAAGTAAATCCATGCATAAAATTATCTTAATGCTGGAGTTGGGAGATTTAAGAGAGGGCTTAATGCCATTGGATTTAGATGGTACAATTAAAAAAGCATTGGAGCTGGAAGGGATTGAACTGGTTGGTTTAGGAACAAATCTGGCCTGTTTTGGAGGAATTACACCTGATAAAGAAAAGATGGATTACCTGTCTAAAATCGCAAGAGATGTTGATGAGCGGTTTGGACTGAAATTAGCATATATTTCTGGTGGAAATTCGGCTAATTATGACTGGTTCATGTCTACAAATGATACCGGTAGCATCAATAACCTACGAATAGGTGAGTCCATCTATTTGGGATGTGAAACCCTCCACAGAAAACCAATCCCGGGACTTTTTACTGATGCGTTTACACTTATTGCAGAAGTTATTGAATCAAAAATGAAGCCTTCACTTCCTTATGGAGAGGTCTCGCAGGATGCATTCGGGAATATTCCTGAGTTTCAAGATCAAGGTCAAATAAACAGAGCTATATTGGATGTAGGACTTCAGGATGTTTTAGTTTCAGGATTGACGCCCAGATCGAATATTGAGATCCTAGGGGCAAGCAGTGACCATATTATTGTCAATACCAGGAAGCCAGAATTAAAGGTAGGAATCGAATTGGAATTTGATTTGAATTACGGCGCTTTGCTCGCGGCAATGACATCTCCATATGTAATTAAAAGAACAGACGAATTCATGAATGCTCAAGAATATTGCGAAATGGTTGAACTGCACTACCGCAGGCACAAACAGCTTCTTCCAACCATTGCAATAAAAGAAAACAATTCTCGATTAATCAGTTTAAAAGAATCTGGATTTAATTTAGTATTCGAACCATCAATCAAAAAAGATTACAACTATATGGTTAGAGAAGATGTTTTTGATAAAATAGGACGAATAAGCAAACTTTTAGACAAGCAAGATAAAAAACTGATCATTCGGTCAGTATGGAGATCTTTTGAACATCAACGACTATTATGGGAAGATAAGGTTGGTTCTTTACAAAAAGAGTTTCCAAATAAGCAAATAGAAGAAATTAAGGAGCTGGTTTCATATTTTATTGCCCCCACAATGAAATCAATGCATTCAACCGGAGGGGCTGTAGATGCCCTAATATATGATTTGCGGACTGACAGGGTTATGGATTTCGGAACGAATGACGGGCTACAAATTAACCTTGATGATAAATGCTATCCATACCATCCATTTATTCCATCTCAAGCCAGAATGAATAGGAAACTGCTGATTAATCTATTTGAAGAAGAAGATTTTGTAGTTGACATAAAAGAGTACTGGCATTTTGATTACGGAAATGCGAGTTGGGCATTAGAAAAGGGAGAAAACCACGCCTTCTACGGTAGCATAAAAGCCAAAAGTGCTTAGTTGAGATCATATTATACACAGGACTGATCAAAGCATTTATCACTACCACCAACCGGTATATATTTCATTGGCGCCTAAGTGGTTTTTCCACGCGCTTTTGCACTTAGGTGCAATAAAAAGTATTCCTATAGTATTAAACACTTTTGTTTTGTTTCACTTCACTAATGAGTTTAAATAATCTTCCCAATGTTATTAATTGGGTTAATAACCTATATTTTTTATTCAGATTTTACTAATCGAAAACTAATTCCTGTACCTCTATCACCTGGTAAATCACCTCCTTCGCGATAAGCTGACCGGCATCTCCATGTCGGATCATACCAGCCGCCACAACGATCAATTTTTCGCGTGCCAGTTTCAGGCCCCTTTGGATTCAAATTATCGTCTATGTCATATTCACTATACCAATCGTTACACCAATCCCAAATATTTCCATGCATATCATATAATCCAAATGCATTTGGAGGAAAACTACCAACAGCTAATGGCTTTTCTCTATTTTCACCTTTATCACAATTATTATATGGTTTTATATCATTATAATTAGCTTGACCAGATGTTAAGCAATCTCCTGTATTAAAGGGAGTAGTTGTATTTGCACGAGCAGCATATTCCTACTCAGCTTCTGTTGGCAAACGGCACCCCATCCACTCAGCAAATGCTTTGGCATCATACCAGGTAATCATTGATACTGGATGATTTCCGGAGCGGGTTCTTCACTTTCACCAGGTTTCACAACAATCTTTAACCTTCTTTAACATTAATAAACTAAGTAGGGAAAGCACAATCTCGTTATCTGAAGTCTCAGGATTATCAATTTTAAAATACAAATTCCCTATCTTAATCTCATTACCTGGGTGATAGTAATAGTTCCTCTTTCCCTTTGGGAACTCTATGTATGGATTGCCTTCATCCCATCCTTCTTGATAGAATCCGCATTTATCACAAGTAAACCTTAAACACATTGCCATGGCTACTTCTTCTTAACAACTTTTAATGTGGCGTTTTCATTTTTTATTCTTACGAATCATTGTTGCACCGATTATACAAAATAAAAGACCAAAAATAAGGCTTGCCCCAGGTGACATTTTGATAAAATCTGATTTACTTAAATAGACATAAGCATTCAAGACAAGTATTATTAGACCAATAATGCCAAAAACATATCCAATTACCATTTTTGTTTTCATCTTATTCATTATGTTTTTCTAGGTTATTTACTCAATAGTTGCAAGTGTATTCATTGAATTCTGACAAATGTCAAACTTTGTTACTAATAATCTGCAGTTTATAATTTCACTAAATCACTTAATTTTCATCAAATTTCACACCTCATTCTTGATGTTTGATAAAGAAATTAATCTCTATTTTGAGATGTGGGCAACTTGTTTATATAGTCAACTATGCATCCTAAAGTTAACTAATATATCCCATATAGGTATGTATTGATTATATTTTACTTAAAAAGTTGTCATTGATATTTTACGACGGATTGTAATTGGAATCACAACAATAGTGCTTATTCAGTAGTTTAATAATTAGGATTCAAGTATCTCAATAAAAAAAAAGGGTACGACTGCGCCCCATTAAAAGCAATAAAGAATGAATGTTTAGATTATCTGTAATCGGTGAGTGATTCTTTTTTGGTTCTGCACATATTTATTCTTATTAAATATTGCATCACCCTTCAACTTATCCTACCAATCTACCAACCGTTGGTTGTCAAACTTGGTTGGATGGAGTTTCGAACTTTAGGTAAGTTAGTGGCCAATCTTAAAATTAATAAGCCTATGTCCTGATTTATTTCTTTCAAATCAAGTTTAGAAATAATATTTAGCAAAAAATAATAATCCTGTATACCCGGTTTTAAGCGAACCATCAAAATCAAGTAAGTTTTCCCCATCCTTAACTCCTGAGATACTCATGCGGTGAGAATTTATACCTAAACCAAAACCAATATGCTTCCAGACATTGTATTCAATTCTGGCATTAAAATCCAATATATTGCCTTTGAAGTTTGAAATTTCTAAATACAAGATTTGAATATTTTGTCTTAGGAAAATCTTTGGAGTAATAGCAAAATTTGATTGTATACCCAGTACCGGCAGGGGAGCAACAAAATAAGCGGATCCTTCAGAAAATCCCATAGCAGTTAATGAGAAATTTATGGGCATGATAAATAATCCTACGGTAAAGCCAAGCTTTACTCGTTTGTCCATATAGAAGTTAAAATCATAATTTACTTTAAAATTTGAAATATTCAATCTACTATTTACCTCGGTGCCAATCGGGAATATATTATCTCCTATCTCAATATCGGATTCCAGTACTTTAGAAGAATTACGAAACAGGCCAAAGTAATGAAACCTAAAAGTGCTGCGCTTTCTTTTCCCGAAAACATACCCTGCTTCACCTCTTAAAGCCAACATTGAGGTTTTTAGGCCTAGGGCATCCTCAAGATTTATTGTTATACCAAGTCCAAGCTGTTCGACTCCAAGAGCTATATCACTGTTCATGCCGGTTATAAATCCACCCAAATTTACGGAGAAACGCTCCCAGGAATAATTCAGCGAATCAGTTCTGCTTTTTTTAGAATTCTCCTGGGCCAGGCTAAAGAATGTAGTTATAAAAAAAAATAAAAATAAGTTTAGAAAAAACTTCTTAATCCATTTTGATGGACAGAGTATTATCTGAATATTTCTCATTTTTAATGCTTATAAAGTTTTAGTAAAGATGACATTGATCTCACTTGCCTTGTAAAGCTATCCAAATATTTACATTTACATAAGAATAAAATAAACCAATTAATATTTTAGAGTTTAGAATTGAATCTAACACAGGATTGAAGTTTATTCCATTAATGAAGATAAAAAACCCAAAAAGTTTTAAAAAAAACTCCCGTATATCCAATATGAAAATCTACTTCAATTTACTGATGATTTACACCTTTATGATGTAAAAATAGGTTCGGTTAAAGCCTAAATGCAGGAATCACCTTCGCTTTATAAGTGAGGGTTTTTCTTTTTATATTTGAACTATGAAGAAAGACCTTTACGGCTTTGCAGGATTCATTGATATGCTTTGTGAGTTAAATTCTAGGGATGAAATAGAACAAACAGTATGGAAACAAATAAAAAAAATCGATAAAGCACCACCTAGTTCTGGTATTCACGTTCCAAATTGGGATGATTACACAAGGAATGTACATGACATTTAAGGTTATTTGATGCGTGGCAAATTCAGGAATTATAAGAAAGCCTATCAGCCGTTGGTTAATAAATTGAAGGAATTAAAAACTCCCTGATTTTTCAGGAGGCTCCTGTTTTAGTATGCAAGTCTCTACGGTTGGTATAAAGGGCGTTTTAATGCCCTTTATACAGTCTTGTAAACAGTGATTAATCGGTCAAGGTCACAACTACTTTATCCAAATTTCCTGTAAATGAAAACGGACTGCCTTCATAATCTTTATCTACTTGTGTGCCAGAATCCATGCCTACATCAAAAGTTTCAGCGAGTGAGTAAGTAGAGATATGCATCATTTCGAAATAATCCTCATCAACTTTTTCTCCATTCACATACAATTCGCCCGTACCTGACCATGGCTTAAGTGTACCGTCAATTTTTGATCTATCAAGAATAAAGTTGAATTCTAAATCCGTTGAACCTTTTGGAAGTTTGGGGGATGTCAAATGATAGTGCACCCCGTCTAAGAAGTTGTAATCAAAGTGCAGCTTACCGTCTTTAATGTACATTGAATATCCTCCAGTCATTCCTCCACATGAAACAATCACACCTTCTTCGTCACCTTTCAAGTCTATAGTTGTTTCTATTTTATGAGATCGCCCCTTCACAGGAACTGAAGCTTTTTCTGCGATACGGACCGCTCCAGGTGCATAATAGGTAAACACCTTTTGATCACCGAAGATAACATAGTTTACTGCATTCAATCTTGCCAACATGTCATCATACAGCGGATATACCTGATTCGCCCAAGCTTCTTCTTCGAAAATCTTCTTCAACTCTTCGAGTTTTTCAGGATATTCTTCTGCCAAATTATTACTCTCTGAAAAATCTTCTTCAACATTATAGAGTTCCCAAACGTCCTCTTCAAAGGGCTGAACTACGTTGACATCCCATGGCATTCGATTGGCATGTAACGTTACAGCCTTCCAGCCTTCTACCCAAATTGCTCGGTTACCAAACATTTCATAATACTGACGTTTTTTAGCATTTGGTGCATCAGCATTATCAAAAGAATAATTCATAGGAATGCCAGTGAAAGGTTGTTGTTCTATTCCGTGGTATTCATCTGGTCTTTCGATACCTGCTGCTTTCATAATGGTAGGCGCAATGTCGCTGATGTGATGGTATTGACTTCTAATTTCACCTTTGGCTTTGATTCCATTCGGCCAGTGCATGACCAATGCATCATGCTGTCCACCTCTGTGCTCTGATTGCTTAAAGTAAGGAAATGGAGTATTTCCAGCCATTGCCCAACCTGCATGATAATGTGGATAGCTGTCCCATTGTCCCCAATTATCGTAATTGCGCATGTTGGCATCGAATGGAGTCTGCATACCGTTCAATACGTATGTTTCGTTGAACGTACCCGCCAACCCGCCTTCACCGCTGGCGCCATTATCAGCTGTCATAATGATTAATGTGTTGTCAAGTTCCCCAATTCTTTCCAATGTCTCCACTACACGGCCAATCTGATGATCAACATGATCCATTTGTGCAGCAAATTCCTCCTTCTGCCTGGCGTACAATTTCTTTTCTTCATCATTCAATGATTCCCAAGCCGGCAATTCTTTGATACGATCTGATAAAATTGTGTTTTTCGGCGCAATTCCCAATTTGATCTGGTTTGCTAAAATCTGTTCACGAGCCTTGTCCCAACCCATATCAAATTTGCCTTTGTATTTGGCAATGTACTCGTCCGGCGCATGATGGGGTGAGTGCATGGAACCAGAAGCCCAAAGCATCAAAAATGGTAATTCTTTGTCAATCGATTTATGACCTGTAATCCAATCTAT
>JASJGS010000209.1:0-8094 GCA_033791445.1 Bacteroidales bacterium
TTGATATATTTTTTGTTTCATCAGGATCTATCAGGTGATCGTATAATTCAATATTGGGTTTTTGTTCCCTGAAATATTGGGTTAGCCTGTAACGATCTGTGCGTACCGAAAAACCTTTCTTGAAATACCCATAAGAAGCATCATCCCAATTATTGGTGTTGGGATCTTTAATAATTGGGACCAGACTCTTGCCATCGGTCGTATAGGGCATTTCTACTCCACATAATTCCAACATGGTTGGATAAATATCAACAGAACTCACCACTCTGTCAATCGATCCTCCAATCTGGGGATTATTCGGCAATCGAATAATAAATGTACTTTTTAAAGCTTTTTCAAATATGGTGTGCTTTCCCCACATTCTTTGATCTCCCAGGTGCCAGCCGTGATCACCCCAGACTACAACGATGGTGTTTTTATCTAAACCTGAGTTTTCCAATTCATCCAGTAATTTGCCAATCTGGGCATCAATATAGCTCACACAGGCGAAATATGCATGTTTTACTTTTCTGGCATAATCATCTGAAATAGAATGAGAAATTGAAGCTTTTTCCTCACCTAACAAATAGCCATTAAATTCGCCACTGTTATGTAGACTTGAATTGTTAATATTTTCAGGAATACCCGGGAAAGGGGCCAGGGGGATTTTATTTTCATCATACAAGTCCCAATACTTTTTTGGAGCATTAAAAGGCAGGTGTGGTTTAAAAAATCCCACTCCGAGGAAAAATGGCTTTCCCTTTTTACTCAATTCTTTAAGTTTTTGGATGGCAATATTAGCGCTTATCCCATCTGGGTAGCCCATGTCGTCAACATCTGCTACTTCATAAGGTTTTACCTGCCGGTCCATACTTTGCCTGTTTTCACCATTGGCATATCCAAAAAAAGCATTCCAGCCTGTTCCCCATTTGCCGGGATTGAATAATAACTCGTTCCAACTATGGGGCAACTCACGTTCAGTGCTAACAGAATCGGTATATCCGTAAAGAAGACCGTCGGCATAATGGCTGATTTTCCCTATTCCTACTGTATAATATCCATTTCTTTTTAAATGATGGATGAAAGTTTCAGGCATACTGGTTTCGGATTTTCCTGAAATAAATTCCCGGATTGCCTCATTACCCAAATGGGCAGGTGTTTTTGGTAGCATGCCGGTAAGCATACTTAACCTGGAAGCACCACAAGTAGGAACCTGTACAAAATGATTTGCAAATAGAATACCTGAAGAAGCTAATTTATCAAGGTTTGGCGATTTTACATATGTTGCCCCATAACAGCCTAATTCTGGCCGGAGATCATCTACACTAATAAAAAGAACATTGGGTTTTTCCTGTTTGTTTTCAGTAGATTCAGTTTTAGGGTTAAGACAACCAAAAAAAATAATGGGAATAAATAGAAATATATTTCTCACCATATTCAATAACTATTTCAACTCTATCGGATTTACACCAGATAGAGGTTTGTTGTATTCCAATACCAGCGTAGAACAATATGGATTAGGTGCCTGATCTGGTAATTCAATAAGGACCTCCTTCTTGCCTTTTTCAAAATCCAGGCCGACTCCATTCATAAGGCTTACTTTTTTTAATCTATAACCCTGTAAATCTGGCAAACGAATACTTCCATCAGGCCATTTTAACAGCTGAAGATAAACTATGTTTTCCTTCATTGTTGAGGCATTCCACTTACCTGGCATGAAAGGTCCGGCCTTGGATTCATAAATTGAATCTCCGTATTTACTGATCCACTTACCTACTTCCTTTAGCGAGTCCGCCTGACGTTGTTCAATACGACCATCCATCATGGGCCCCACATTTAGAAGTAAATTCCCACCTCCTCCGGCAGTTAGAACTAGCGTGTGGATAAGTTGTTTTACAGATTTTAACTGATCATTGGGCTTCCATGCCCATTGTTTGCCAATAGTAATGCAGGATTCCCAGGGAATACCGGGATTGTAATTGCCGATTTCTTGCTCTGGTGTGCCAAAATCGCCGGCAAAGCCAGATTTAGACATTCCTTGCATTCCTTTCCTGCCTTTGTCTACTCGATTGTTAATCAGTAGATTGTTGTTTTGTTCCCGGCAATATCTATATAATTTAATTCCTTCCTCATGATTCCACGAATCTTCCCATTCCCCATCAAACCATAGGATTTCTGTTTGATACTCTGTAATAAGTTCATTTAGCTGGTGGTACATATAATCAATATACTTATTCATATCAGAACCCTCAACCGGGCGAGGATCGCCACCATATCTTGTAGTATAGTCGGGATGATGCCAGTCAAGGATGGAATAGTAGGTGCCGAAAACAATTCCTTGTTTCCTGCATTCATCCGACAATTGTCTTAGGATATCTTTGCCATAGGGAGTAGACGAAATATCATAATCTGATACATCGGTGGGCCACAAACTGAAACCGTCATGATGTTTGGTGGTAATTATTATGTATTTCATACCAGCCTCTTTGGCTATTTTAACCCACTCAGATGCATTGAATAATAAAGGATTAAATTCTTTATATAAATTATCATAATCCTGAATGGGAACATGCGTCCCACGTGACCAACCAATCTCAGTTCCCCTGAGAGAAACCGGTCCCCAGTGGATAAACATTCCAAAACGCATATCCTGCCACTTTTTGAGAGCTTCCTGGTTTGTTTCTAGGCCTGGAATTGAATTCTCCTGTTGCGCATCCAAACTAAGAATGAGAATTGATAATATAATACTGATGCAAACATATTTTTTCATAATATTCAAAAAGGGTTTTATTTTACTCCGTTGAATTCATTTATCGCCTCGAACATGGAAACTATATTTGCCGGAGGAACATCTGGAAGAATATTGTGAATGGTATTGAAAACAAAACCACCACCGGGTGCAAATATTTCTAGCCTTCTGAGGACCATTTCTCTGACTTCATCAGTGGTTCCAAGATTTAAAACGGTGGAGGTTTCAATTCCACCCCCCCAGAATGTGACATCTTTTCCAAATTCTTTTTTTAGTCGCATGGGATCCATATCATTTGTATTTGTCTGTACCGGATTTATAACTTCAAAACCAGCTTCAATCAGATCAGGAAGCAATTGGTAAATTGACCCACATGAATGCAGGAAGGTATGCATCTGGCTGTTCTTCTTGGCAAAGTCACATAGCTGTGTATGCCTGGGCTTAAAAAGTTGACGGTAGGTTTCCGGACTCATAAAAGGACCATTTTGCATACCGAGATCATCTCCAAATTTTACAAAATCAGCTACATCACCAATCCAATGACAAACTTTTTCAAGGGTTTGAAGATGACTTTCCATTAGGGCATCCAAGAGGGCTTCAACCTTTTCTGGCTCCATAATAAGATCCATCAGGAAATTATCCATACGCCGAAGGAATGTTCCCCACTCGAAAAGATTACATCCCACACCTATTATAGTAGCCCTACCTGATTCTTTTAGTCGGATTGTTTTTTCTCTTAAATCGGGCCAGAAGTTTTCATCATCTACTTTACTCCATGGGGGGACAGGAAAAGCAGCCCACATGGATTTTGACATGGCCAAGGGAAGGCCTTTTAAGTTATCAGGGTATCCATCTATATAAGGGAAGAAGGTCTGATCAAAGAAAGTAGCTCCGGGGGGCATCTTGGCAAGAATCTGTTCAGATGAATCAGATGCATACCAAACACCATCATCTTTTAATTCAGGCCTGAACCAAGCTGGATATTGGGCAGGAGAACCATCTGCCAGACGAATATCACACCAATCTGATGGCTTATCAGAATAAGCTCTACCTATGTCAACTACATCAATTTTAAACAATCTCAGGATTTCTTCATCTGGCTCAGCAAGTTGTTGCACCACATCATATACTCTTGTAGGGCGAGGATCGATACCCAGATGCTTTTTTAGATTGTTATAGGCAATTGCCGAGATTCCTGAACTTGGTGTAGCACCAAAATCGATTGGAATCCTATCTGGTTCCTGGTGATTAATGGCTGACAGAATTCTTTCTCTTGATGTCATCCTGTTAAAGAAGTTTTGTGTTGTTGAGGTATAAATTGAAGTTGCAATTTACATATATTAGTTCATAAAACATACAATTATTCCAAATGATAAAGCTCTTCCATGCTTGCCCACCATTCTCCTTCTTTCCTTGATTTTAATGGTACCTGGCATGGGTCAGTTAGTTTCCACCACTCTCTGGTCAATGAATCCGCTGCCATCTTTTGCATGTCTGTTTTAAAATCATCTCCAACATATTCGAAATAACTGAATAGGTATCCATCTTTATAATAGATAGAGTAATTGCGGATATTGCATACACTAATCATTTGGTTAATCTCTGGCCAAGGATTGGCATGCAGTTCTTTGTACTCCATGAGTTTTTCAGGTTTTACCCTAATTACTGATCCATATCGCTGGATGCTCTGATTTGAGATTAAAGCCTGATTGTGACTTAGGATGTTTTGTGATCCTTTTCCCCTTTGATAACAGCTTGAAATGAGGAGTATCATTACATAAATCAGGTATTTTAGGTATGTCTTCATGAATTTCCTTCCTTAGTTTGGTATAAAAATGGTGTAAATGTAAATTTTCAACTTGCTAGTAATCAGGACAAAATACAAAATGTTTCAAAAAAAAGTATAAAAAGAATGAAATTTATTTGGTTTTTAATTTTATATGCCATAAATTCGTATAGTGTATAAAACGTGAAGTATAGGAAAAATGAAACATAACTCTTGATTATCATGTATTCAAAACTCCGATTTCCTTTAGGCCTTACTTACCCCATAGCTCTTATCATAACTTATATTTCTGTGCTGATAGAGATAATATTAACAGGGAAGCCAATATTTTCAGTTATATTTTTTGGAGCCTTCTTCATTGTCATAGGAATCCTGCAATTCATTCGCTACCGTATGTGGGTATATCTTTTCCTGGGCATTCTTTTCGGAACATCTACATGGCATAGTTTAAGCTATTTTCTTTTTCCAGGAAGACCACCAATAAGCAATCTAATCCATATTTTGGTAAATGTTTTATTTATCATCCTGTTTTGGCCAAGATTGTCTGCACAGGAGAGATTAGTTACCAATGCCAGGCGATTATTAAATCTTGCTTCCAGCATGATCAATGATACAAGTGGTGGTTTTACAAGCAGACCCTATTCTGGCGGCAAAATTTCCATATCCAACATGGACCTGAAAGGATTTATAAAATTCATGGAAGGTAAATACATTGTGAAAGCTTATGTGAAAGAGGATGTGTATTTTCTCGGGTTTTCGATGGGAGTAAGTCCTATTATTGAAGACGACCCACTGAAAATTAGTCATGTATTGATCGACAGAGAGAAGAACCTTTCGGTACGTATTTCAGCTTTTGATTACAAGCGATATAAAATGAGTTTGAATTTTGATCACCTCTGCCAATCCATGACAGAGGTGTTTGTGCAGTTTATTGAATATTATAAACAGGGCAGGGAGGACAGGATTATTAATGAATTAAAAGCTGCAAAATAAGAAACAAAATATGAAAGATATATCAACCTTTTAAATTTTAAAACCATGAAAACAAATTTCAGAACCCCTCATTTGTTATTTTCCCTTCTGCTATTTGTTCTTTCCCTCGTTTCTCACGAGGTGAAATCCCAGGATGAAACCAATCCTGGCGAGCCATCTGTGTACTATTTTGGAGGTGTTATAAACGGTGTTACTGCTGGCTACGGTAAAACTGCTATATCTGATGTTATTTACAACAAACGCAAAATGATTCTACTGGAGGAAAATGTTGTTATCAAGCAATCGGTATTGGGTGGCAACGTAGATGTGGATATTAAGCAAAAGTATTATATCGATCCGAAAACTGGCAGTTTTGTTTTCTATGAAAGTGACATAAAACAGGGTAACCTGGAGATGGGCACTGTAATTGAAATAAAGGGTGATATTGCTTATTATTTTTCGAAGTTAGACAACACTAGAAAGGAAATTCCCCTGGATAATGATATTTTGTTAGAGAATAGTCATTTTTTCCCTCACCTGGTAATTGATTTCAGTAACTCTCAGAATGAGAAGAAAAGATATAAAGTCCTTGATGTATTAAAAGGAGAAATTCAGGAAAAGGATTATACATTTGAAGGGAATGAGTTAATTGAAGCTGAAGGCAAAGAGTACTCTACAATTGTATTGACTGAAATGAATGTTAAAACCGGAGTCTCAAGAAAATTGTGGCTTGACCCAGAACTTAAATTTCCCATTAAAATGATTATCGCAAACAGGGTAACTTTAGTTCTTTCAGACAAGTCAATAATGAAACAGATCACTTCGGTTAACCTTAATGAAGTGTTATTCGCAAAAGTTGACAAGCTAATAGGAGACATCCATGGAATTAACTACATGAAAGTAAAAGCTAATATAAGGTCGGCAGGTGAATGGTTGACACCTGAAGGTCTAAATGTCCCTGGTCAGGGATTTGAAGGTACAGTGGTGGACAATCTGATAGATGGAGTTTTTACAATTGAACATAAAAAATATGATGGGAGTAGGGCACCACCATATCCATATGACTATAACTTTAAGGAAGAGTTTAAAAAGTATCTCGAACCTGAAGATTATATTGAATCAGAAGATCCTGTAATGGTAAACAAAGCTCTTGAGATAGTAGATGGTTCAACCGATTCATGGGAAGCAGTTAAGCGATTAAGTAAGTGGGTGTCAGAAGAGATTAAGGGAGCTGTACCCGGTGGAATAACCGCCAGAAAAACATTTGATACAAGGAGCGGTGAGTGCGGAGGGCATTCCAGATTGATGACAGCCCTATGCAGGGGTGCTGGCATTCCTGCAAGGGTTGTTACAGGATGTATGTATAGCAGTTATTACGGTGGTAGTTTTGGCCAGCATGCATGGAATGAAGTTTATATGGGGGAAGCCGGTTGGATACCTCTTGATGCCACTGCCTTTGAGGTTGATTTTGTGGATTGTGGGCATATCCGATTGGGAGAATTGACTTCTTTTAACCCGGTGAAAATGGAAATTCTAGATTACCAGGTTAATGGGGTAAAAATGACTGAGGAAACAAAAATCCCTGCTGCAATACTTGCAAAGTTTGAGAATTACATAGGTAACTATACTATGCTGAGGAATAATAATGTATTTAAAGTATCTGTAGTGGGTGAGAACCTGGCAGTTGATATTCCTAAACAGATGGTTCTGGTGTTAAATGATCCAAATGAAGAAGGAGAGTGGTATGCTAAGATAGCTCCAACAGTATATTTTACTTTTAAGAAAGAAGAAGATAATTATGTATCGGGAATGCAGCTTCATCAAATAACACCTTTTTTAAGAAATGCTGAACCTGACAGTGTTGGAGAAGATGTCCCTGATGACCTGATACCTTACCTTGCAAAATATCATCTGCCTCAGGCGAATGCAACATTTGAGGTGTCATACAAGGAGGGTCGATTATCTGTGTTTGATCCCTTTAATAAACGAGACGTAAGCATTAATCCTCCCGATGAAAGGGGAAGATGGCACGATGATTCGAATACCTATACATTTGAATTTGATAAGGATAAAGAAGGTAAGGTAGTAGCTTTGAAAATCTTTGTTGAATACTTTCTTCCAAAAGGAGAGCCTGCTGGTCCAATTATAAAAGAAGCCATTTTAACTCATGGTATTGAAGCAGGTAAGAGCCAGTACAATGAACTTAAAAAAGCACCAAAAGGGAAGATTGTTTTGATTGAAAGTACATTGAATGCACTTGGCTATGAACTTTACACGGAAGGCCATAAAGAGGAGGCTATAGAAGTTCTAAAATGGAATGTGGAAGCTTACCCTGAATCATGGAACGTTTATGATAGCCTTGGTGAGGCCTATATGAAGAATGGACAAAAAGACCTGGCTATTCAGAATTATAAGAAATCTTTAGAACTAAATCCAGAGAATGATAATGGGAAGAAGATGTTGGAGGAAATAGAGAAGTAAAAGAGGTCTGAAGTCGGGAGTCGGGAGACGGAAGTCCGAAGTCCGAAGAGGCCTCTCTGCCATTAGGCATGGAAGATAGAAGACACCTACCTTTCAGCAGGGAAGACAGAAAATAGTTAATAAATTA
>JASJGS010000210.1:0-3235 GCA_033791445.1 Bacteroidales bacterium
AGAATATTTTCAAATCTTTACAGCACTAAGGCTACAGAACACATCAACTAAATATAGATATATTATTTCCCCAATATTAGACCATAAATATGTTATACAACAGGTATGGAATGGTAATAATACCCTAAATGCATTGATAAATATCAATATAGAAAGAGTAAAAATACATTATTGAAATTGATTAAAGTTCGCTATTTAGTTGATGATCAGCGGGGAGTAACAATGCACCTTTTTAAATGAGATATTTTGATCTTAAAATCAGTTTTTAATTGGATGTAAAAGTCCTGACGTCATATTTTCAGATTAAAATTTGAAAAATATAACTTTATTGAAGTAAAATATTATCGTGATTTTTACGGCCTTTTTAAGTATTTGGGGTGGGTGTATCCACTTACCTGGGGGATAAAAAAGTATTTCGGATGAATTGATTTTGGATTGGTTACACAATATGTTGTTAAAGATTGGATATTGTTTTTTGACCACCCCGTCCAACGACAAAACTCAGGACACCCCTCCTAATGGATGAGAAAAATTGAGGTTTTGGTTTGGCTATTGAAAAAAATCCCCCTTTAATTTTAAGGAGGAGATTTTAATAAAATATTGTATAATTTATTTATATACCTTACCCAAATATGAAGGCATAAATAATAAGGATAACCATCAAAAATCCAATACCAAGGAAGATAAAACCGAAAGTTTTGATCAAGCGCATCCAGTCTTTAGAATAGTTTTTCTCAACTACCAGTTCCTCAAGCTTGCCTGATTCTTTGAGCTCCTCATATTCCCTGGGCCTCTCGTGCTTGAATGTTTCCAGTGGCATGTGACCTGTAAAGATAACAGTGTCCATAGGGAAAGCCTCTGGCCTGAAGTGGGTATTAAAGAAGTGAACCGTGAAGATAAATCCAACAGCAAGCAGGGCCTCATCACTATGAATGATCTGCGAAATATTAATGACCCAACCCGGTAGAAATTTTGTAAAAAATACCGGGAACCAGAGTACCAAACCGCTAAAGCCGATTACGGCTACCCCCCAGAATACAGCCATATAGTCGAACTTTTCCCAGTAAGTCCATCTCCCGTAATTGGGCCGTGGTCCACGGCCCACAAACCACTTTATGGTAGCTGCGAAATCCTTAATATCCTGCTTGTTAAACATCAGAGAATTCCTGCCAAATACAAATTCACCAAATGACTTACGCCGCTTGATTTTTTGCCGGATTAAATTGAATAGATGAAACGCAAAGTAACCAAAGGTAATAACGGCACCGATGCGGTGTAAAACTCCTGCCCCCTGAACACCTCCAACGATAGATGCAATTGTTTTGGCCCATTCCATATGGGCGAATTTCAGCATCATCCCGGTCAGGGCAAGCAGAATGAAACTTACTATAACAAATAAATGAGTAATTCTTTGATTTCTGGAAAATCTTCTAAAATAGGTGGCAGGACCATCTGTTTTTACGTGATGATGCTTTTTTCTTTCCTTAAATGATCTTGGTAACCACAACAGGATATGCAAACCGAAAAAGCCAAACACACCTAATAGTAGAGAGGTCATAAACCAATAGGTGTATTTTAGTGCAGGTGAATCATCGTGGGTGGAGTGATTCAAATATCCGGTAAACCTGTAGTTGGCACCTGTATGACACCGGGAACAGGTTGAAACAATATTGTTTTCACCGACCATTGAATTGGGGTTGCTCACCTTTAATACATTGTGTGCACCATGGCAATCGGAACAACGGGCCGCCTCAAGATAGCCTAACTGATAAGCCTTACCATGATAGGTTTCCATATAGGTTTCAGAGAGTTCTTCATGACAGGCTCCGCACTGAACGGTAACTTCCGTCATAAACTCATCCTGTTTACTTGGTGAAATCACGTGTGCTGAATGGCAATTCACACAGGTAGGAAGATTTACCAGGGTATCTGCCCTGGTAATAGAATGATCACTGATAATATATTCGTCATAGATTCCTTTATGGCAGGTAGCACAGGTAGCAGGAATATTAGAAGGATGAACAGATGATCGTTCATCCTCTTCCTTAAGCATAAAATGAGTGGTGTGACAGTCAGTACATACGGCACTTACGCTCAAGCCTTTTTCTATTAAGCCTTTTCCATGTACACTCTGGGAATAGTCCAGATATGCGTCTTTCTCTTTGAGGTCAGCATGTTCAGTTGCCTTTCCATCTTTCTTATGACATGAACCACACAATTCAGGGATAGAAGTATGGTAAGTTGGTGAGGTATCGTCATATCTGGATTGTGCTTTGTGGGTTCCGTGGCAATCGGTACAATAAGGTGCATTTTCATCATTTGCATAATATGCCTTTCCGTGTCCGCTATCAAAATACAGGTCAAAGACTTCTGAATGGCAGTTAGAGCAATCGACCTTGCCTACTGTTTCACAGGCTGAATTATCGGTATGTGGTTTTACATCGGTATGGCATTTAGCACATGGGATATTTTTATGTACTGAAGTAGATAAATCGGCCCGGTTTACAAACATCGAAACCTGTTCCCCATCAACAACTTTATGTACGCCATCTTTTTCATGACAACTTAAACAAGTTTTATCGGCAATATTGGCTTCCACAAAGGTCACATTTTCACGATGAGGTGGATGGCAACTGTTACAAACAGGAATGGAGTTTGGATCTTTTTCCCATAATTCCCCTCTTATTACCTTCTTGTGAACTTCTTCAATCTTTGTATGACATTTAAGGCAGGTTTTTGCAATATTGTTTGGAGACACAGTTGAATTTCGGCTGGTATGAGCCAATACCATATGGTTTCCATGACAATCGTTACAGGTAGCCGTTACAATCAATCCCTTGTTAAATAATCCTTCTCCATGAATTCCCTGGGTATAGTTCTCAATAATATTGTGCTCTGAAACGTCGTATCCGCGTGAAACAGGGGCTCCCTCCTTATGACATTTGCCACAAAGAATTGGAATATTGGTTTTATAGGTTCGGGATTGTAATTCAGTGAAGTGCAGAATATCATGTGTCCCGTGGCATTCTTTACAATCCGGTGCATGACTATCACCCATTTTCAGTGCCTGACCGTGTATCCCGGCAAAAAATCGGCGATCAGGTTCTTCATGACAGGTTCCGCAATCTACTTTGGCCAGGGTTTCTGCATGCGGATAATCAGCCACAGCGGCATCGGCATGGCACAGTGCGCAATCAACATCCTTGTGAACAGACCTGTCCAGAATAGCTGTGTT
>JASJGS010000211.1:0-6455 GCA_033791445.1 Bacteroidales bacterium
GAATTCTTTTTCAAATTCCATAATTAATTCAACGGTGTCAAGAGAATCAGCTCCTAAGTCATTTGTGACGCTAGCTTCAATGGTTACTTCATTTTCGTCAACTCCTAATTTGTCAACTATAATGGCTTTTACTCTTGATGAAATGTCTGACATAATCTTAATTTTAAATTAATATTTTATTTTATTTTTGAAAATACGATGCAAAGAAATGTAATTCAGCAATTATTTTCAAACAAATATAATTTTTTTTACTCTTAGCCACTTAAAAATACACTATTTTTTCGATTTTAGGAAGAAAAAAACGAAGAAAAAAATCTTATAAGTAACAGACAATGAAGAAGATTTTAATATTTGCCTCCGGGTCCGGAACCAATGCTCAAAATATTATCGAATATTTTAACAGATTGGTCGAAATTAAAGTAAGCTTGGTTTTTTCGAACAAAAAAGAGGCAAAAGTTCTTGAAAGGGCTAAGAAATTGGGTGTTGAAACTGTAGTTTTTAGCAAGGACGACTTATATAATAACAATCGAGTGATGAATTTGATTGAAAAAGAGCAACCTGACCTTATTGTATTGGCTGGATTTCTATGGCTCATCCCCACTTCTTTAATTAAAAATTATCCAGATAAAATTGTTAATATTCATCCAGCATTACTGCCAAAATATGGCGGAAAAGGTATGTATGGCATGAATGTGCATAGAGCTGTGATTGAAAATAATGAAGTTGAATCAGGCATCACTATTCATTATGTGAATGAAAAATATGACGAGGGTGATATTATTTTCCAGGCAAGCTGTCTCGTTGAATCAAATGATACACCTGAATTACTGGCTCAAAGAATTCATACCCTGGAGCATCAGCATTTCCCTGCGGTAATTGAAAAGCTTATAAATTCTTAATATTTACAATATTCAATATTATCAAGCAAGCTAATCATTACATGGCTGATCTTATCAAATTCAGCCCTATTATCATCACTTACCGGCTTAACGGGAGGCGCCTTCACTTTTAAGGGGTTTACGGGATGTCCACTTTTATAGAACCTGAAATCGAGGTGCGGACCCGTAGAAAGTCCAGTACTACCAACATATCCAATAATATCACCTTGCTTAACATACTTTCCAGCCCTAATCCCTGGGCCAAATCGTGAAAGATGCAAGTATGCAGTGGTATAAATACTGTTGTGTTTTACTTTTACTATCTTTCCATTCGCCCCCCTATGTTGGGCCTCAATAACCTTTCCGTCTCCTATTGACTGGACCGGTGTTCCTACAGGAGCAGCATAGTCAATTCCATGGTGTGGACGGCGAATCTTTAATACAGGATGCAGCCTGCTATTTGAAAAACGCGAACTGATTCGAGAAAACTTCAAAGGGGCCTTCAGAAAGGCCTTTCTCAGGCTGTTTCCTTCCTGGTCGTAAAAGTCTTCCTTACCATCCTGAATTAATGGAATTGCATAGAAATCCTCATTGGCATGCCTAAAAAATGCCCCAAATATTTTCTTAATTCCTACTGATGTACTGTCAACAAACTCCTCATCATAAATTACCTTGTAGGAATCACCCTTTTGAAGGCCAAAAAAGTCAATTGACCAGGCAAAGATGTCTGAAAGCTCATTTGAAAGCTCAGGATTAATGCCCTGGTCTTGCATAGATACCCAAAGTGATGTTTGAATGGTTCCTGAACAGATTTTCAGATCTGAGACCACCTCTTTCATATTGTGATTAACACTTACCTGTTCCCCTAAATCGAATACGTAATAATCTATGGCATTATCGATATATACAAAATATCGAACTGATTGAAGACTGTCTTTTTCAGTAAAGAATAGGTATTTATTCCCCCTTTTTACTTTTCTAAAATCAAAAGTATCACTGTAATTATCAACTATCGATTGGATCTTTGGGTATTCAACACCCTGTTTGGTAAGAATATCAGCAAGAAATTGATTTCTCCTGACTTTCCCTTCGATAATATCAAATGAATCAATGGGTATTCCATACATTGTTTCAACCGGGATAACTAACGAATCCTGAATGCTTAAGCTTGTCACAATTTGACTCGCTTTTTCCTCACAGGATGAAAGTGATAATATAATACCGCTAACAATCAGCAGTCGGAAAATATTTTTTCTAAAAAAACTAAGGGATGATCTCATTCTTATCTGATAACAATATTTACAATTTTACCGGGCACTACAATTACTTTAACGATAGTTTTACCCTCCAGCCATTTACTGGTCTTTTCATTACTCAAAACACTCTCTTCAATTGATTTTGCATCCAAACCGGCAGGAAGCTCCAGCTTGAACCTCATTTTACCATTAAATGATACTGGATATTCAACGCTATCCTCTTCAAGATATTGTTTATCAACCTCAGGGAAGCTGGCATAGGCAATACTTTCCTTATGACCCAGTATTTCCCATAATTCTTCTGTTATATGCGGGGCAAAGGAGGCCATTGCAATAAGCAACTTTTCAAATACCTCCCTGTTGTTCGATTTAAGCTCTGAAAGTTCGTTTACGCATATCATAAAATTGCTTACGCCGGTATTAAAAGAAAACCTTTCAATATCATTTTTAATTTTATGAATTGTCCGGTTAAGTATTTTTAACTCTGCATCTGATGGAGATTCATCTGAAATGGATAAGTTGCCATTTTCATCAAAAAACATGCGCCAGAATTTTCTTAAAAAACGCGAAACACCTTCAATTCCATTCGTATCCCAGGGTTTTGACTGCTCAATTGGCCCAAGAAACATTTCATACATTCGGAGAGTGTCAGCACCATATTTTTCAATCAGATCATCAGGATTTTGAACATTGTGCTTCGATTTCGACATTTTTTCAATCTCCCAACCACATATATATTTGTCATCCTCAAGAATGAACTCAGCATTCTTAAACTCAGGTCTCCACTTTCTAAAGGCATCGATATCCAGCACATCGTTATGTACCATATCAATATCAACGTGTAATGGTGTAGAGTAAGTTTTTCTATCCTTTATATTTTTTGATACAAACAGGGGTTTCAATTCCCTTATTTTGTATTTGTTAAATATCACCCCTTTCCTGGTATCCTCAATGGCCTTTCTTGTTTCTTCAATAATTTCTGCATCGACCTCGATAATATCAGCAATGGGTAACAGAAGCAGCTTTTTATCCGTGGTTTTAATATATTCTTCATAATAGGACTCCAGCTTCTCCAGTTTTTCCCTACTCTTAATCTCGACGATTAAATTGTCCTCCTTGTTATAAAAATCAAATTTTCTGTTTCCATCCCGGTAATTTCTAACAAATTTGTCAGCATTCCCCATTTTTTCAATATGTTCCCAGAGTTTGTACTCCCCATATTTTTCAAGGTTAACTCTATAAACAAAGCTTGAACGACCCTGAATTTTACCCTGGTTGATGAGCTTCTTATAAGGCTCATCTTCACGGGCAAGGCCAATATCAAATAAGAACTTATTCCAGAACCGGGAGTAAATCAAATGACCCGTTGCGTGCTCATCACCTCCAATGTAAAGGTCAACACTTCCCCAGTACTGGTTAGCCTCCTTTGAAAAATATTCATCATTGTTTTGCGGATCCATATATCTGAGGTAGTACGCACTGGAACCTGCAAAACCCGGCATAGTATTGGTTTCAATAGGATATCCTTCTTTGGTCTTCCAGTTTTTAGCCCTGGCCAAAGGGGGTTCACCAGATTCAGTTGGCAAATATTTATCCACTTCCGGGAGTTCCAGGGGTAGATCATTCTCGTCCATTGTATAAGGCATCCCGTCTTTATAATATACCGGAAAAGGCTCTCCCCAATACCTCTGTCTACTAAAAATGGCATCTCTTAGACGGTAATTAATCTTACCTTTTCCAATTTTCTTTTCTTCCAGCCAATCGATCATATCACGAATAGCCTTATTCACATCCAGATCATCTATAAATCCAGAATTGATCATAACTCCCTCTTTCGAATCGTATGAAGTTTCCCAATCTGAGGGATCGGAAGGAGAATCACCCTCTCTTACAACTACCTGTATAATGGGTAATGAAAAATGTTTTGCAAAAGCAAAGTCACGACTATCATGACCAGGCACCGCCATTATTGCTCCGGTACCATAACCAGCCAGTACATAATCGGCTACCCAGATAGGTATTTCCTGATTATTAACAGGATTTATCGCATACCCTCCAGTGAATTCACCGGTAATTCTCTTTACCTCGGCAATTCTGTCTCTCTCCGATCGGTTTTTTGACCTTTTAACATATTTCTCTACCTCTTCGGAGTATTCCTTTGTTGTTATTTTTTTTACCAATTCATGCTCGGGAGCCAGAACCATATAAGTAGCCCCAAACAGGGTATCGGGTCGGGTTGTGAAAACTTCAATTTTATCATTATGGCCTTTCACTGAAAAATGCACACTACTTCCTTCAGATCGCCCAATCCAGTTTTTCTGCACCTCTTTTAATGAAACGCTCCAATCAACAGACTCCAATCCGTCAAGAAGTCTTTTTGCGTAGGCAGTAATCCTCAAGGACCATTGTTTCATTAGTTTTCTCTCTACCGGGTGGCCTCCTCTTTCAGAATAGCCTTCTTTTACTTCATCATTGGCCAGAACTGTTCCGAGGGCAGGACACCAATTTACCCAGGTATCAGAAAGGTATGCCAGGCGATAGTTCATTAAAATATCTTGCTTCTCTTTTTCAGTCATCTCAAGCCATTGAACAGCTGAAAATCCTGAGATTTCAGTGCTTGAAGCATCGATATTCATATTTCCCGAAAGAGAAAATTCTTCTGTAAGAGAATCTATTGGTTCAGCTTTTTTGGTTTTATTGTTATACCACGAATTAAAAAGCTGAATAAAAGTCCACTGGGTCCATTTATAATACTTAGGATCACAGGTAACCACTTCACGGTCCCAATCAAATGAGAATCCAATTTTATCCATTTGCTCCTTGTACCTGTCAATATTTTTATAAGTAGTAATGGCAGGGTGGGTACCTGTTTGAATGGCATATTGCTCAGCGGGCAGGCCATAGGCATCAAACCCCATGGGGTGCAATACATTAAACCCTTTTTGTCTTTTATAACGGGCATAGATATCAGAGGCAATGTATCCGAGTGGGTGGCCTACATGCAAACCTGCTCCTGAAGGATAAGGAAACATATCAAGGACATAGTACTTTGGCTTAGAGGATTCCGTTTTAGCTTGAAAGGTTTTATTTTCCTCCCAGTACTTCTGCCATTTTTTCTCAATTTCGGTAAATCTATACTCCATATTGCATCAAATATCTCGTTTCAAACTTTAAGCTGCGAAATTAGAAAAACTTTAGGAAATATAAAGCTTTCAGCATATTAGAATCAGGGAATTAAGATATATAAAGGCAATCTTTGATTCAGAGGGTTAGCAATTCTTTTGGGTCCAATCAGATGATAATATTTTTTTGTAGTTTTGTCCGTCTATTGGGTCCCGTAACTTAGTCCCGACAGGACGAAGATCCACGGAAAACTATGAAAATCAAGGATTTTCAATTTTCCGGGACTGAATACCTGCCTGGGCAGGCAGGGAATATCAAGAATGAGTATTATTAAAAAATTAAATATTAAAGAGTTTTGGTCTACTAGTTCAGTCCCGACAGGACGAGGATCCACGGAAAACTATGAAAATCAAAGATTTTCAATTTTCCGGGACTGAATACCTGCCTGCCGGCAGGCAGGGAACGTCAGATTCCGGTTCTGATAGTTGTAGGCTGAACGAATGAAATTGAATGGTCCCGTAGTTCAGCTGAATAGAACGTCAGATTCCGGTTCTGAAGGTCGTGGGTTTGAATCCCGCCGGGATCACAAGCAAAATAGGCGCTTTTCCCTATACACAAAGGGTTAGCGCCTATTTGTTTTTACTATTACTGAAACACTACTGAAACATTTCTTTGATTTACTATTTTTGGGCTAATATTACCAACAAGGCCCTTCGTAGTATTTCCTACCATTTCACTCTATTGCTTTATACGGCTGATATAGAGTATTTTAAAGAGCTTTAAGAGATTCATTTTTCAAGTAATAACTTGGTATTGCAAGTGACGAGATCATGGCTTAGGGGCCGCTTGAATGGGTTGCTTTTTAACTGTCTTTAACAATGAAGATGAAATGAATTCTAAATCAATAAAAAAATCGACCTGAATAATTTGATTATGAATTACATTTTGGTTAAATAATAATAATGAGAATTTGCAATACTAACAACAGGGAATAATCATGATACATTTTATTCATGATTAGCCTTTAATATATCTTTCACCTGCTGTCTGCTCCACCATAGGAGTCCGGAAATAATTAATAAAATTATGGTTGGAAATGCTGTAAACAAGACATTTGCTCCCTCCTCTATGGTTATCCATGCATATAACAATGCTAAACCAGCTAGAGTCGAACCAATTGCAATGGTGACTACAAATA
>JASJGS010000212.1:0-8853 GCA_033791445.1 Bacteroidales bacterium
CAGATTGGGGAATGAATTGATAGCGAGTTGTTTCATTGAATAATTGTTTCTTTATCTCAATTATATCAGGCAAGTCCAGATCAAAAAAGTCGATTTGTCCGTTATCTACTCTTTCAAAACGATTGTCTAAACCACAGCCAATATTTATAATGGTGGCTTTTGGATATTTTTTAATAAAATCACTAACATACTCGTCGTATTTTTTTGCTCGAATAGCTGTGTGAACAACTAAATTCTTATTAATTTTTCCTTTGGCTAATAGTTTGTGCAAATTTTTATCTGAATTGGATAGATCATGATTCAGCATTTGCATTATTTTAATTGAACTTCTGTCGTTGAGAATAGGGTCTTTGGACTGTGCATCTATGGCATGACAATATAAGGTAAGGAATGCTGTTTCTGAAACATCATTGATATTTATATTCAACTCCATGTGATCTTATATTGCCTTTATTGCAAGATCCTTCAACATTTTGATTACAAAGGTTATGGGTAATCTTTGATTACAATCCTGGTTAATTGTCTTCCTATATTTCCTCATTTGTATTCGTTGTTTTCACAAAAACATTTTTTTCATGAATACTTTTTAAAAGACATAGCAAACCCAATATAAAGACTAAGCAATCCAGCCCCAATTTAAAAAGAGGGCCTGCTACGGATGGATCCATTGAGGAAAAGATAATTCTTGAAGAAAGGAAAAAAATACTTATGAGTGATAAAACTGCAATAGCAGAAAGAACAATTATACTCTGTATTTTTGCGAAGTTTTTCTGTTTAAACCTGGCCTTTTACTTTTCAGATATTCTTGAAATATCACTGAGGCTATCTAGCCCCAAATAAATTCCAATTAGGAAGATTATGGTTCCAGTAATTGATAAAATGTTGTCAGGAAGGCGAATAAAAGCATAGAGGATTAAAACAACTGCCCACAATAAAAATAGCCACTTCAAATAACTAATATTATGCAATAATGAATTTAATTTCATGATACAATTGTAATAATTATTTTCTAATAGGATAGGGCCAGAGCTTTAGCCTAACTCTTTAGCAAATTTAATTTCCACAAGTTAATTGTTTTTACTTTCCTCTTCTTTTTTCTTCATATTCATTCCAATAATAAAGAAAAGGCCACCAATAGCAATAAAGACTGTTCCTAAAGATCCAAGGCTATCTTTCAGCGTCGTTGAAAACGTAACTCCCAGGGCTATTATGACAATCCCTGCAAAAATGTACCGTCTGTATTTTTCTAATTTTTCAACCATATTGTTTATATTTTATAATTATTCTAATTCTTTTTCGACTTTTCTTTTTCCAAGAATTGAAAAAAGGATAAAAAATAACATTATTAATCCTGTGATAATGAAAATGATAATAAGTTTATCGAGCAACTGTCCAAAGGATAATCCAGGACTTTGAAAAATGTTGTATTTCGCATAGGTAAATAAACTTCCAAGAACTATGAATAAAGCATAAATCAATAAGATACTCTTTATTTTTAGCTTCCTAATGGGTATGGCACCAAAGTACAGGAGAGCACTGATAAGAAACAAAGAGTTTATAGTCATTATAATGGCGATGTCTTCAAAATCACCAATTTCCTGGCCCAGCACAAATTGACGGTAGATGACAATTCCCTGTATGGCAAGAATGGTGAGAAAATACATAACTGCTATTACTTTATAAGCTATTAGCTTATTTCGTTCATCCATGTTTAAGAATGGCTTCTTTGTTTTATTTTTCATCCCAGAATAAGTCATTTAAGGTTTTATTCAATGCTTTTGCTATGCTAATACAAAGGTTTAAAGATGGATTGTATTTCCCCTTTTCAATCAAACCAATTGTTTGTCGGGTTGCGCCTATCAAATCGGCAAGCTCTTGTTGAGATAGGCTATTTTCAACTCTTGCTAATTTTAAATTTATGTTTTCCACGAGACAAATGTAATATAAATATTACTAAATGCAAGATATATATTGCATATTTTATGAATATTGAAATTATTCATAGATTTTAACAGCAATCTTTTATTTGGCTATTGATCCTATTGGTATACACCACTATCATATCAGTCGTTTCTCTATGATATCATATTTACAGGGAAAATGTTTTCTAAGCGATAAATATTTAATATCTTTAGAAAGGATAGAGAATAATAGATCTTATCCAAAATAGAAATATGTATCTCAATTAATAATCTAATTAAAAGTAAAAACTATGGCCATTTTAAAAGTTGTTGAAATTATGGCATCATCCAAAAAAAGTTGGGAAGATGCTACAAAAAATGCAGTAAAAGCTGCTGGAAAAACTGTTAAAGGAATTCGCTCTGTTTATGTGCAGGATATGAGTGCGGTTGTTGGAAAGAATGAACTTATTGAATTCCGTGTAAACGTTAAGATCACATTCGAGGTGATTGATTAATCTGTTATAATTAAGAAAGTATTATTTATCCTATTAAAATTATAAAAAATATGGGACTCATTTCATTTATTAAAAGCAAAGGAGAAAAAATATTTGGGAAATCCGAAGAAAAACAAGAACAGGAAAAGGCGGATCTAATAACTGCCCACATAAAAAGATTTGGATTTGATACCTCTACAATCACGGTTGATGTAGATGGAGATACGGTAAGCTTATCTGGTAAGGTAGACACCCTAAATAATAAAAATAAAATAATTGTTTCAGCGGGAAATGTGGAGGGTATTGCCGGTGTTGAAGACAGGATTATTGTCACACAGCCCGAGCCTATTGCTCCACCTGAACCTGAAAAACAATTCTATACTGTTAAAAAGGGTGATTACCTTTCAAAAATCTCTAAAACTGTATATGGTAATGCTAATAAATACAATGTTATTTTTGAGGCAAACAAGCCGATGCTTAAAGATCCGAATCTGATTTATCCCGGACAGGTTCTAGTAATTCCACCTTTAGATTAAGCATTTTATCTCTGGAAGGATATTCTTTTAATTGGACCCGAAAGTATACTGGATATTAGGTTGATCATTGAAGAAAAAACGTGATTATTATTAATCAATCAGAGTCTATTGGTACTTTTTTCCATGGAATTGAATCCATCCATTCGGATGATTTCCGTCAGGATCATTATGTGTCCAATGAATTACCCCTCCATTATTATTCCACTCGTATTCTCCATAAATATAGATCACCTGGCCTTTGATAATCCCATCAACCCTGGGAGCAATGTCAATATTATGCGCAATTAACAGGGTTTGACCACTATTTAACTCAATAATAAATCTTTGATGTCTGCTACCTTCCAAATCATCCCGCAGGGTTTTTATTATAATTCCTTTTGCTAAAACCTGATAATCACTAGTCCTTTCCTCGAACAGCTTTCTGAACTGGGTATCGGAGGTGATATCACTTTCTGGTATAGAGGGATCTACAGGTTGCTCCCTGGTGATTAATTTTGAAGAAAGATTAATCTGTTCAATTTCATTTCCAGAATTGATCGGTTCTTTCCTATTAGTTGAGCAGCTATAAATAATAAAACAGAGCGCTACAAAAATGATAAGTTTCATTATTTGGATTCTTATATCTATGGCCAAACTGAAGAAGTTGGTGTTTTTCGTCATATAAATTAATTGTTTTGGTTTCCAATTGACACATGTATAAAACGGAAGCATGGTCATTCTAATATGCTCATATAATTCATTATGCGTTTTTTATGCTATAGATTAAGTCCTTTAAGCCTGGTCTTTTTCCATGCATCAACATATTTACCCTAAAAATCTTAATCGAATGGAACAATCCTCCTATTATTGTAAGTATTAATACTCCAATACTAGTAAAAATTTGCCACATGGGAATATCCGACATTCCCAGTCTCAACATGGTCTGAACGGGAGCCGTTACTGGGAATATGGTCAATACTACCCAAATGGCACTATTTGGGAATGCAATAAATAGGGATGAAAACCATAGAGGGATAAAACTTGTTAGAGTATAGATGGAAGACAGCTGGCCACCTTCACGGGCATTTGAGCTAATAGCGCCAATACCAATAGAAAGGACTGCAAATAGGAGGTATCCTAAAATAAAATATACAATTCCCAGAACAATGAAATTGATAGGGATGTGAACGCTAGAGATTGATCCACCAATAGAAGATGAAGCAATATTTAATAAAAGGGGTACCGAGAGTAACCAAACCAGTACCTGTAAAAGTCCGGCGGTACCCAATGCCAGAACTTTAGCAATGAGTAATTGTCGAATGGAAACCGAGGAGAATAAGACTTCAATGAGGCGGCTTTCCTTTTCTTCTCCCAATCCGCTAACCAATGAAGTTGCTCCAAACATAAGAGACAGGCCCAGTAAAAGAGAGAAAACACCTGAAATAATAAGATTACCTAAATTGTTTTGTTCCAATGCAATATCTCCCATTTCATTGATACGGGTGACTTTTATGTCTAAAGGTGATATGACCAAGTTGACTATATCTGCCGGGACTTTATCTTCCAGAAGGTTCGTAGTAAGAAATTTTTTGATTGTAGCTGAGGTCACAGGAGGAGTAATAAGCTCTTTCTCAAAAGTATATCGTAGAATTCTTCCCGAAGATTTATAATCGTTGGGGATAATGAGATATTCTTTAACTTCCCCCTTTAGCATAGCTTGAACGGCACTTTCTTCTGATTCATAAGGGATTAGATTTATAAAGCCTTGATTCGTATGATCCGTAAATATTCCTGTTTCATCCACATATCCTATAGAGTGTATTACCACTTCCTGTGGTTTTGAGGAGTTTGTAATCAATGCAAAAATTCCTATCCCCAATAAGCCCAGTACAGGCACAATTAGGGTCATAATTATCCAGCTAAGCCTTTTGATTGTTTGAAGAAATTCGTGTTTAAATATCAAATAAGTTTTATTCATGATTACCTCCTGCCAGGTTTATAAAAATTTCATTCAGAGATGGAGTCGTAATTTCAAAGCGGTTAATCGTTATTTCGCGTTCTCTTAATGCATCCAGTATATTCTGTGGTGTAGTGTTCTGGTCTAGTACCAATTCAACAGAACCTTTATGGAACTTTTTGTCAATTACCCCGGGTAGGTCAACCAGTTCTCCATCAATATTTAGTTGAATAGAATTTTTTGTAAAACTTGCCTGTGTTTCCTTTAAATCACCATAAAGGACTGCCTGACCATGGTTTATCATCAATACTCGATCGCACAGTTCTTCTACTTTATTCATCTGGTGCGTGCTTAAAATGATGGCTTTCCCTTCATCCCTTAATTTGCTAATCATGTCTTTTATAATTTCTGTATTTAATGGATCCAAACCTGAAAAGGGTTCATCCATTATTATCAACTTCGGATCGTGAATAATGGTAACAATAAACTGAATAATTTGCCCCATCCCTTTACTCATTTCCTTATTTTTCATTTTTTTATTTACAAGCATCCCGGTTTGTTCAAGCAAAGTATGTGCATTTTTTGCAGCTACTTCTTTATCCATTCCCTTCAGGGTAGCGAGGTAAACGATAAGGTCGATGGCGGTTAATTTTTTATACAATCCTCTCTCTTCAGGTAAGTATCCAATATGATTTTTGTAGCTTTCATTCATCTTGTTGCCAAAAATTTTCACCTCACCGGAATCAGGTTTCATGAAGTCTAATATAATTTTGATGGTAGTACTTTTACCAGCACCATTGGGGCCTATAAGACCAAGAATCTCTCCGGGGTTGACTGAAAAACTTAAATCATTCACCGCAGTTTTGCCGGCATATGACTTGTTAAGCTTGTTTACTTCAACTGCTTTCATTTAGGTGGATTAGATTTTAGTTATAGAATATATAAACTCGTAATTTTTAAGAATACCAATAATAGAACTGGTAAGATATAATTGAGTCAAATGAAGTAGAGCAATACAATTTACCATCAACTCAATTTGTGAAGTTACATTTATCTTAATATTTCCGCAATCCTGGGGCGAGTCATTTCAATTTGCTCATAATCAAGCTTCAATCCAAGAGGTGCAAAAGTGGTTCCGAAGTATTCATAAATTCCTTTTACAGCCTCGTACGGTGCTGTAACTGAATCTAGCGCAGTTGAACCGACATTGTTCTTAATACTTTTATCTGCACCATTAGCTAAAAGGGCTTCTACAATTTCCATGCGACAAAAAAATGCAGCAGTGTGAAGAGCTGTTGATCCCTCATTGTTGGTGGAGTTAACATCTGCACCAGCCTCAATCAAAGCCAGAGCCACTTCCGTTTTTCCAAATGTTGCGGCAGAAATTAAGGGACTTGATCCCCCCATAGGTTCTTTTTCATTCAGGGTTGAACCTGCCTTGATGTGTCGCATGACCGCATCCATATTTCCTGTTATGACAGCTTCGTGAATTCCAATGTCAAGGGCTGAAGGAGTCTCCAACAAAACAGATGATTGCTTATTCACCCCATTGGTATGAGCTTGTTTTATGTAAACAACTATACTTAGAATTACAGCAGCAAGTACTATTGCACCTGTCATTTTCAGGGAAATAATTTTTCGAAAAATTCTCTTGTAAGCAAATACAATAATATTGCTAATAGTATAAGTGAGCACAGTAAGAACAAGATATTTAACTATAGCTGGAATGTTTATATTTACAAGTATAAGTGCAATAACTCCCAACACTATCATGTGTATAATGTAGACTTGATATGAGCCTTTGTTTAAAGGTTCCATTTTCTCATAACTTCTATTAAATTTAAATCTGAAAATGAAAATTAAAACGTATAAAAAGCCTAACATTGAGAGAATTATAGTAGAATAATAGAATAGCCTATCAATCAATTCAGAAATTATAAAACTATTCCTTTCAGGATCAATGATGTTTAGGAAAAAGTTGAAAGCAACAATTGTGTAGACAATTAACGAGGGAATCAGAACTGCTATAGCTAATAATAATTGTTTTGTATTCTTAGTTTTTGACTCAAAGACATTTAGTTTGTAGCAAAGTGATCCCAATAGAAACACCATAAAATATACCAGTAATCTTTCTCTTTGAAAATCAAGAAGTGCAGAATGTGCCCAGCCCTTTAGTCCACTAATTGAAATAATCATACTATAAAAAAGTCCAATAAGTATTGTTAGAATCATGCCAGTTTTTAAGGATATTTTTAAGGACAACAATTTCGTTTTCGATAAGGCCAAATACATAACCTGGAACAAAAACAAAATGGGTAGAAACCATAACCAGCTTTGAGTTGGATTATTTGCAAAGAAATATAAATCTGCTCCTGCTCTATGAAACAGGTGGAAGTAAGAAAACCATTCTTCTTGAGGTAATCCCCTTGAGAAAAGAAATATTGCTTTGTAGGTCGGGATTAGTGTAAATACAGCAATAATCCAGGGTATCATTATCCTCTTGAACTTGGAACTTAGAAGATCCCATGTACTCCTGGTCTTTAATGAAATTGGAATAAAATAGCCAGAGATGAAAAATATAATAAACATCACAAAGAGATCGAGATAGGTACGCACCCAGGCAATTGGATTTAATTTGGCCGGATCACTTACTATCCAAAATGAATCGAAACCAGATTCATATGACATTCCTGCATGGAGTAAAACAACCAGGAATATTAAGAATGTTCTCAGGTTATCTAAAAAATAAATTCGTGTTTTCATAAGGCAATGATTTAAATATTTAATTGTGAATTTGATCTATTTGTTACTTTGAAAAGCAAGTTTTATATCCATCATAATTTAGTATGATATCTGACTGTCTTTCTTTTGTACAAAGTTCTGTCAAACCATGATGCAATACCAATCAAAAAAAAACTAAAGAATATCAAGTTTGATGAATGCATAAAAAATATGATGAATGGATATAAATTATGACGCATTTGGGGATGCAAATGGATTAGAAGGCTTTTTTATTTCTATTATTATGCTGGAAGGCAAACTCGTGTTATTGACCTAGAATACTGAATATAGTCTGAAGGTAAATTGATGCATCCATATTGCTTATTTAATACCGTTTTGTTAGGATTTGGATTGCATCTTTATTCATTATTCGTATCTTTTGCCTAAATTTTATATTTGGGGAATAAATTACAGTACAATGCCAGATTCATACTCCGGTGATAATGATTTTATAAGTAAGATTACAGATATTGTTGAGGAGAATATTTCCAATGAGCAATTTGGAGTTTCTGAACTTGCCCGTGAAATAGGTATGAGTCGTTCTAACCTGCTTCGAAAGCTTAAGAAAATAACAAAACTATCTGTAAGTCAGTTTATCAGGCAGGTACGACTAAGACATGCTATGGAAATGTTGAGGCTGAAATCCCTTACTGTTTCCGAAGTAACTTACAAGGTTGGATTTGGTAGTCCTTCATACTTTATCAAGTGTTTTCATGATTATTATGGATATCCGCCCGGAGAGGTAGGAAATAGAGAGGCAAATGATAGTGGTTTAACTCAGCTCAGTCCACCGAAAAAGAATAAGTGGATTGTAATTCTTGGTATTGTACTCAGCATATTGTTATTGGGGGCCATACTTTTCATTATTATTAAACCAGTTTCATTAATACAAAGCGACCTTGAAAAATCAATTGCCGTTTTACCCTTTAAAAACGATAGCAATGATTCTACCAACGTTTACATCATTAATGGATTAATGGAATCCATTCTTACAAATCTTCAAAATATTGAAGATTTAAGAGTAATTAGCAGAACATCGGTTGAAAAGTATAGAACTAATCCAAAATCCATTCCGGAAATTGCGAAAGAACTAAATGCAAATTATTTAGTTGAGGGTAGTGGTCAGAAAGTGGGGAATGAAATTTTTCTTAATATTCAATTGATTGAGGCTTCAACAGATAAGCATTTATGGGCTGAGCAATACA
>JASJGS010000213.1:0-29804 GCA_033791445.1 Bacteroidales bacterium
ACGGTTCGCTTGCATTTGGGGATGTTTTAGTTGGTGACTCTGCTATTAATGTTTACACAATTAAAAATAAAGGCAATACAAATCTCCAAATACAAATGGTTGTCATACAGGAAGATGATGCGACTGATTTTTATTATACAGGTCTGCCTGATACACCTTTCAATATTGGTGAGAATGATTCTATTGTATTTAACATCGTTTTTAAGCCAGGTTCCTCGGGAGACAAAACCTCCAAACTCAAAATATTCACAAACGATCTTGACCTGACCCGAATATTAACCGGAACAACGCCTTCATTTACAATTGAAGGTGAGGTTGTAACTCCGGAGGGTGATTTGGTAAATGAAGGGACCATCTTTGTTTATACTTTTGAAAATGAGGAATCCCCGGCAGAACTCAGGTGGAAACCCCTGGAAGGTGCCACCGTGTATTCATTTATTACAGTCCCTCAGAATACGGTAACCCTGTGGTTTAAACCCGACTCATCTCATTATCCAGGATATTTAACTACTTATCTTGGCAACACAGCGTTCTTTAATGAAGCCGATGTTTTTGTACTGAATAAAGATACAGCTGGACTTCAAATAACTTTGATTCCGGCTCCTCCTCCTCCAAGCGGAAATAGTGAAATTTCAGGAGTCTTTGTGGAAGAGGATGGAAATAAGTCTGGTAATATGGTAACTTACGGAAAATATTTGGGAGATGGAACTCCAATTAGCGAAGCCAGTGTCTTCCTAATCGATAATTCCGGTAATATTTTTGACACTGATAACACAAATTCTTCAGGTGAATTTATTTTTGAAAAAATTCCTGTAGGTAAATATAAATTCGCAGCCGATTATTTAGGATTTTCAATGGATGATTCAAATGATAGTCTGGTAATTGGACAAGAAAATCAGAAATATAAAATAGCAGCCATTGCGAGCAACAAATTGATCACAATTGAAGTTGAAAATGTCACTGCAATATCTTCCCTTAACGAAAGTAGCAGAATTTATATTTATCCTAATCCAGCTAATGATCAAATCATCCTCCAATTTGAAGAAACTTTCAATTCTGGTCCATATACCCTTAAAATAAATTCTATAAGTGGCCATTTAGTTAAAAGCTCAAAAATTGAGGCTAAGGGTTATGGCGAGGAAATTATTGTGCCAATCAATGATTTGCCACCTGGCCTATATGTAATCACAATTACTGGAAATACCTCTATTTTTAAGGCAACTTTTATTAAAGTTGAATAATATTTCCCAATAAGTTTAAGTAAAGCCGGATTTATGACTTATAAATCCGGCTTTATAATAACCTCCATTTTATTGGTGAAAAAGTATCTTGAACTTTACAAAAATCGAAAAAAAATGTAACTTATACAGGAAATTAGGGAATCACTCAATTCTTGATTTTTTTAGCTAACAGGTGAAACCTTGCATTGTGAAAACGAAAAAGGATTTTATCCAAATGTTAATCCCCTAAATAGGTCTATTAGACATATTATATTTAACTTGAAATGATCACTTATTCGGGTCTTATTCTTCTCAAAGAATTATAAAATAATAAATTATTCTTGAGATGTCTTAAACCTTTCACCAAAAGTTGTTCAAAACAACTGCATCACTTCCTTAAGGAATTGAAGAAGATAAACGGCCAATTAGAATCCATGTATTAGCCTTTACGAGGGTACAATAGCATACCCGAAATTATTGATTTTTATACTTTCTTATAAAAAAAATCCCATGTTCATGGGATTCCCTATTGCAAATAAAAGAATTAACTTATAATCAAATATATAAGAATATTTATCCATAATATTTTCTTGAAAATCATGAATTGTATCTGGTAAAATAAATAGAAAAAGGGAGGTAAACATGAAAAAGTTAGTTTCAATTTTAGTTTATGTAATAGCATTTTTATCAATTATAATTGGCACACTAATCTCAACCACAATTCCTGTAAAGGCACAATACAACCCCTTTACAAAAATTACAGATGATAATCTCCCTCAATATCGCCCTGCTATTGATGGTGATTATGTTGTATATTCGGACGGCAGGGGAGGCGGAGTTAATACAGACATTTATCTATATGATATTTCATCAGGTATAGAAATTGCAATTACATCTGATCCAAATATAGATTCTGGTCGCCCTGATATTTCGGGTGACAGAATTGTATGGCAGGAATATCGAAACGGGAATTGGGATATATATACCTATCTTATTTCCAGACCAGATCTGGGAGCCTATCCTCTGATTGATTTTCCGGGAGACCAGACCCATCCTGCAATTCATGGAAACACACTGGTATGGGAAGATTATCAGGGAGATCAATTTAGTACGAATATTTTTATGTATGACCTGAACACCTATGACCTGACTCAAATAACGGATGACGACGATTTGTCGCAACACAACCCCGATGTGTATGAGCATCTAATTGTTTACCAGGATTTCCGCAATGGAAACCTGGATATATATATGTATAATACCTATACCGGAGAAGAAACCCAATTAACTGATGACCCTGCAATTCAAATGAACCCTTCAATTTATGGCGATAGAATAGTCTGGCAGGATAATCGTGATGGTAATTGGAATTTATATATGCACCATACTACTTTCATGACAGGTACTGTTTATGACAATTATGACTGGATGATATATACTGCAGATGTTTTCCCCGGCCGGAGCAGTTATGATGAAAACAATCCTTGTATTTGGGGTGATTTCATAATATTTCAGGATAATAGAAACGGGCATTGGGATTTGTACCTGTATAGTTTTTTTAATGCCATTTTTGGTCATACAACTCCATTAGTTACAGAGGATAAAGATCAGATAAACCCTGCCATTTGTAATAACAGGATTGTATGGCAGGATGAAAGAGACTGGGACGGCGTTTCAAACTATGAGGCTGACATCTGGCTTTGGGATCGTCCTCCCGGCGCTGACCTTGGAATAAGCATACTTGACAGTCCAGATCCTATAGCAACCGGAAATGAATTAAGCTATGAAATATTTGTCAAGAACTTTGGTACTCAGGATGCTACCAATGTTGTATTAACAAACATAATCCCCGGAAATGTTGATTTCCTAAGGGCATCAAGTGCGAAAAGCGGAGCTTGTAGCCTGTCTGGAAGTGAAGTAAGCTGTAATATCGGGGATCTGGTAAATGGAGAAATGGATACTGTTACAATAGTAGTCAGGACAACTACTGAGGGAATTTTAATAAACACTGCTACTGTAACTGCAACAGAGGATGACCCGGTAACAGAGAACAACTCAGCCTCGGCAAAAACAACAGTGAAATGGAACATTTCCAATATAATAGGCTCCGGCTGTCGCCCATCGATAGCAACAGATATCAATGGGAAAGTACATGTAAGTTATGCTTCCGACACCTGGAAAGGGGATTTATTATATGCCACTAACAAGACCGGAAGCTGGATTTCTGACACCCTTATTGTTTCTGATAACATCCATAGCCATGCAATTGCAATCGATAACAACGGATATGTTCATATTGCCTACGGGGATGGAGATTATGGTGCTCAGGAACTTATGTACATTACCAACACTTCCGGTGACTGGTCAACTCCTGTCGCAATAGAACCAAATGCTTTGTACTGTGTTTCAGTATGTATTAAAATTGATTCAGGAAATAATATACATATCAGTTATATGACTTCACCCTTTTCAGATGGCTCTCTCCATTATCTTAAAAATACTACTGGATCATGGTCATCTGAAATAGTAGAACAAAACAGTTACAATTCTTCCTCTTTTGATCTGGACACCAGTAATTTTGTTCACTTTAGCTATTATAGGATAAATTGGGGTGTGGTATATAGAACCAATAGTCCTGATGGAATATGGAAAGATGCTGTTGCTGTGGAAGATAACTACTATTGTGGACAGTGTGAATCTCTATTTACTGATATTGCTGTTGATCTTGAATCGAAACCCCATATAAGCTATGTTGGAGCCGAAGCGCAATCTGGAAATGAGGATACAAAGTATGGGTACTTAGAAGATGGACAATGGTATGATACAATAATTGATGATGGAAAATTTTACGGCAGTTTCAACTCCATTGCAACTGATTTTAACAATAAAGCATACATGGTATATACTCATCTTCCTTTAGATGAAATAAGGTATGCCACCAATACAGGTGGGTCATGGGAAACACATATGCTGGACAACAATATAAATGACTTATACGACATTTTTAATCGTGACGAATGCGACATTAGTACAGATGATCTGGGATATGTTCATATTGTATATACAAAGGACGGTATTGTGTACTATGTAAGCAACAAACCTCCTGCACCTGAACCGGAGATTTATGTTACACCACAATCTATTGATTTTGTAATCAGGGCAGTTGGTGATACTACAGAAGCAGAAAAAGTTATAATTAAAAATAATGGTAACGCAATCCTGCAAATTAACGACATTTCCATTGTATGGAATGACTCCATCCATTTTACTATAACAAACAACACATGCAGCAACCTGGACCCATCCGATACCTGTTCTGTAGAAGTAGTCTTTAACCCACAATCATTTGGAGATAAAAAAGCCTTGCTGTGGATTGAATCAAATGATCCGGCCAACCCAACTGAATCAGTAATACTTGAAGGGAAAGGTTTGGCACCCATGGTATGGGATTATGGTTCCCTGACATTTGGGGATGTTATTGTAGGTGATTCCGCAACCAATGTTTACACCATTAAAAATAAAGGCAATACAAACCTGCTAATACAAATGCTTACCATCCAGGAAAATGACGCCTCTGATTTTTATTTTACTGAACTGCCTGAACCGCCTTTCAATATTGGTGAAAACGACTCTATAATGTTCAAAATTGTTTTTAAACCAGGCTCTGCTGGAGATAAGTCCACAATTCTCAGAATATTTACAAACGATCTTGACCTAACCCGGATATTAACCGGTACCGGAGCAAGAGCTACCTTTTCAGTAGAAGGAAAGGTTATGATTGATGAAAGCACGCCTGTAAATTCCGGAAGAATCTATGTTTACCAGCCTATGAATGAAGGTGCTTATACTGATCTTTGGCATAAACCATTAAGCGGTTCTGACAGCTTCATACTCAACGGCATCCCGGAAGGAACCATAACACTTCGAATAGATCCTGATACAATTGATTATCCGGGCTATCTTAAAACTTACCTTGGGAATACTCCTGTGTATGCTGATGCAGAATTTTTTATTCTGAATAAAGACACATCAGGCCTTGAAATCACTTTGGTTCAGGCTCCTTCTCCTCCAAATGGAAACAGTGAAATCTCCGGAGTTTTTGTAGAAGAGGACGGAAATAAATCAGGTAGCACACTAACTTATGGTAGCTATAGTGGAAGCGGAGTTCCTATTATTGAAACAAGCGTCTTCCTTTTTGATCAAAATGGAAATATTCTTGATTTGGATACCACTAATTCTACGGGTGAATTTGTATTTGAGAATATACCTGTTGGCCGATATGAATTTGTGGCTGATTATGTTGGGTTCTCCATGGATGATTCAAACGACAGCCTGATTATTGATCAGGAAAATCAGAAATACTCAATTGCGGCAATTGCCAATAACAATTTGATCACTATTCAAATAGAAAACATTACCAGCATACGGTCATTTACTGAAAATGGTAATATTCATGTTTATCCAAATCCTGCACAGGATCATATTATTCTACAATTTACGGGCAATCAATTACCAAATTCATACACAGCCAGTATTAGCGACTTTGGTGGCCGGGTAATTCGCAATTCAAAGATTGAACTAAAGGAAGCTGGTCAAGAATTTTTAATTCAAATTAGTGACTTACCAGCAGGCACATATTTTATCACATTAAACCGGGATAACTTTAAATATGTAGCAAAATTTATAAAGGTTGAATAATATAAATAAAGGCAATAAGTAAGATTATTTAAAAGCGGATTTATAATGTTTACAAATCCGCTTTTAATTTCAATATCGCAGAATTAGTATAAAAAAACAGTTGGCTCATAAAACCTTTTTGAATGCTAGAATTCTTCTAATAGAACTTATGGACATAAGCAAATCTAACTGAGTTGAAGTAATGCTTTTTATCAGTGCTGCTTCCACCCCAGGATTCAATCCCAAAGTCATAACTTATATCAATCTCACTATGTTCACACACCTGCCAACCCACCATAGGAGTTATAAATAAATTTACGCTTATTACTTCTTCCAGTTTATCCTTATTCCCATCTTCGTCCTTCCAGTTGGCATATAGTTTTAACCCCGGAGATAAACCCAAACCAGCAAAAGCATTTCTATCAAGAAATTTAAACTTACGTGAAATTTCAGCAGGAGCTTCTATATAACCCCAATTTATTTTGTCTTTTCCCTCAATAACACTTCCCGAACCTGAATCGTATTTCCATTTTTCAAAAGCTCCTGCAAAACGCAATCTGATTCCAGCTCTGGTTCTCCAATTCCGGTTAAATTCCTCCGTAAAAATAAAATCCCGGTAGGCACCCACAACAATTTCAAACCTGGGTGAAGATTTGTACTCCCAATCATAACCAGAGTCTTTTCCTGTTACCCAGCTTGGTCCTACAGAAACTGTAGGCTGTAATGATCTTAAAATTTCAGAAAAAGAACCCGAGGGAGGACGCACAAGATCTTCACCTGAAACTTTAGCAATGGCTGCTGGTGAATCTTGTACTTTCTCTTGACCATAAGCAAGACCAATGGCCAGAATTAAGCTAAATGTAAATAGGAGTTTCTTCATGTGACTAAGATTAGTATTAAGTAACTTTCAAAAAAAATTCAGTAAACTAGGAAAATTTCCACCTAATATACACATTTATTCCATAAGATCAACACCTTAGGTTAAAAAAAATCAAGCTATTTGATAAGAATAAAAATACTTGTGACAGATAATAAATTCAAGTAGTGAGAATAGAGGGGACCTGCTTAATATGCTTCTATACTTCGGCTAGACATACCACTAAGTTAGCCAATTGAATAGAAAATATCCCAGATATTGATATTTAAATGATCTCCTTTTTAAAGGCCAATAAGGTATTTTTTAAGAGGGAAACAATTGTCATTGGTCCTACCCCACCCGGAACCGGAGTGATATAACTGCATTTGGGGGCCACTTCATCAAATTTAACATCGCCTAGAAGTTTCCAGCCTGATTTAGTCTTATCAGATTTAACCCGAGTAATCCCCACATCAATTACAACTGCCCCTTCTTTTACCATATCTGCTGTTAAGAATTCTGCCCATCCAAGAGCTGCTACAATTATATCTGATTGCAATGTAACTTCCTTAAGGTTTGGAGTTCTACTATGGCAGAGAGTGACTGTAGCATCGCCATAGTCTGCTTTCTGACTGAGTAAGATACTCATGGGTTTTCCAACAATATTACTTCGACCAATAACAGCACAAGATTTTCCCGAGGTTTGAATATTATATCGTTTTAAAAGCTCCAAAATTCCTGCAGGAGTAGCAGATACAAAGGCAGGTAATCCAATTACCATCCTACCCACACTTACTGGATGGAATCCATCAACATCTTTTTCAGGTTGAATATATTCTATAACTTTTTGCTCATTAATATGTTTTGGGAGAGGCAATTGAACAATAATGCCATCTACATCATCATTTTTGTTGAGTTCTTCAACTTTTCCCAACAATTCCTCTTGCGAAATAGTATCCTCAAAACGAATTACAGTAGAATTAAATCCAACAAACTGACAGGCTTTTTCCTTTCCAGCCACATAGGTTTCACTGGCACCATCGTGCCCTACAAGAATGGCAGCCAGGTGAGGTTTTTTTCCTCCCTTTTCTAACAATAGCTTTACTTCTTCTGCAATTTCTTCTTTGATCTTACCTGCCGTCGCTTTACCGTCAATTAATTGATACATTCTTGTTTCGTTTATCAGTAAAATGCTGTTTTATATTTTTCTGCCTCTATTCTTCTACTTATCTCCTCATTTTAGACATATTATTCATCAAACCGGCCATATTCTTTTTACCCGACATCATTTTCATCATTTTCCGGGTTTCATCAAATTGCTTAATCAATTGATTTACTTCCTGAACGCTGGTACCGCTACCACTTGCAATTCTTTTTCGCCTGGAACCATTCAAAATAATTGGATTTGATCGTTCATCTGGTGTCATAGATCTAATAATTGCCTCTATTCCCTGAAATGCGTCATCATCCATATCTATATTTTTCATCGCTTTTCCAAGACCAGGTACCATAGACGCCAGATCTTTCAAGTTCCCCATCTTTTTAATTTGCTGGATTTGGGCAATGAAATCATCAAAATTAAACTGGTTCTTTGCTATCTTCTTTTGTAACTTTCTGGCTTCTTCTTCATCAAACTGCTCCTGGGCCTTTTCCACTAAAGAAACAATATCACCCATACCCAAAATTCGATCAGCCATCCGGCTGGGATGAAAAACATCAAGTGCATCCATCTTTTCACCAGCACTTACAAATTTTATTGGTTTATTAACCACTGAGCGAATAGAAAGTGCAGCCCCACCTCGGGTATCACCATCTAGTTTGGTCAATATGACTCCTTCGTAATCCAGTCTGTCATTAAACTCTTTTGCTGTATTTACAGCATCCTGTCCGGTCATGGAATCAACTACAAAAAGAGTCTCATTTGGATTTATCTCATTTTTTATAGCTGAGATTTCATTCATCATCTCCTCGTCTATTGCGAGACGACCCGCAGTATCCACAATTACCGCATCAAATCCTTCCTTTTTAGCATGCTTTATGGCATTTTTTGCAATTTTTACCGGATTTTTATTCTCCTCTTCCGTATAGACAGGAATCCCAGTTTGTTCTCCCAGAATTTTTAATTGTTCAATAGCAGCTGGCCGATATACATCACATGCCACCAACAATGGCTTCTTACTACGCTTATTTTTCAATAAACTGGCTAATTTCCCTGAAAAAGTAGTTTTACCAGAACCCTGTAAACCAGCTATTAACAAGACGGCTGGATTTGCCTTAATATTTATATCCACACTATCGCCACCCATCAGATCAGCCAGCTCATCATGAACTATTTTCACCATCAATTCACCTGGCTTTACCGATGACATAACATCCTGACCAATTGCTTTTTCCTTAATGCGGTCAGTAAATGATTTGGCTATTTTGTAATTAACATCAGCATCAAGCAAAGCTCTCCTAACTTCTTTTAAAGTCTCGGCAATATTAATTTCAGTAATTCTCCCCTGTCCTTTTAGAATTCTAAAAGACTTATCTAATCTATCACTTAAATTTTCGAACATTTTTATTTGAGTATTTCTTAAGGCACAAAAATATATATTTCTATAATAAAACTGGCTTCAAACCATGAAATGTAAACGTAAAACGAGGTTTTCTACATTTTTTCCGGAACTTCAATACCCAATAATTCCATTCCAGATTTTATAACCCTGCCAGTCATTGCGGAAAGTTGAAGCCTAAAAACTTTGAAATCTTGATTCTCCTCCCGCAAAATTGAATAATCATGATAAAATTGGTTATACTCCTTTACCAGATCATAACAATAATTCGCAACTAAAGCTGGGTTTAAACTTTTAGATGACTCCTTAATCACAAATTTATAATGACGAATTAATTTCACCAAGTCTTTTTCTTTATCAGACATCACGACATCACCTGGTGAAACGTTTTTCCATTCAATAGATCTTTCGTCTGCTTTCTTAAGTAATGAGTTGATGCGGGCGTAGGTATATTGAATAAAAGGTCCGGTATTTCCGTTAAAATCAACTGATTCCCTTGGATCAAAGGTCATACTTTTCTTTGGATCAACCTTTAAGATGAAATATTTGAGAGCACCCAATCCAACCTTTCTGTAAATACTATTCTTTTCAACTTCGGTATAACCATCTAACTTACCCAATTCCTCAGACATCACCCTGGCAGTATCAATCATCTCCTCAATAAGATCATCGGCATCCACTACTTTTCCTTCCCGTGATTTCATTTTCCCTTCTGGCAATTCAACCATACCATAAGAAAGATGAAATAAATGATCGGACCATGGGTAAGCCATTTTCTTTAGGATTAGCTTTAAAACCTGGAAATGATAGTTTTGCTCATTTCCAACTACATAGACGTGATCACTAAAATGATAATCATTGTATCGCTGTACGGCAGTACCAAGATCCTGCGTCATATACACTGCAGTACCATCCGATCGAAGTAAAAGTTTTTCATCAAGCCCTTCATCTTTTAGATCTGCCCAAATTGAACCATCTTCTTTTTTAAAAAGAACTCCTTTTCCTAATCCCTTCTCCACCAATTTTTTACCTAATTTATAGGTTTCTGATTCATAATAAATAACATCAAAATCTACACCTAGGTTTTTGTAAGTTATATCAAAACCCGCATAAACCCAATCATTCATCATTTTCCAAAGTTTAATAACTTCGGTATCTCCTTTTTCCCAATCCCTAAGCATGTCATGGGCCTCTTGTAGCAATGGGGCATTCTTTTCAGCTTCAGGTTTTTCCATCCCTCCATTTATTAGGCTTCCTACCTGAGCCCTGTATTCCTGTTCAAATCTCACATAATACTTACCAACCAGATGATCGCCTTTTATACAAGTTGTTTCGGGAGTTTCATTGTTTCCCCATTTCTTCCAAGCCAGCATAGATTTGCAGATATGAATACCCCTGTCATTAACTATATTTGTTTTAACAACTTTATGACCATTCGCTTCCAATATTTTTGATACTGAATACCCTAAAAGGTTATTTCGAATATGCCCAAGATGCAAAGGTTTGTTTGTATTGGGAGATGAATACTCCACCAAGCAAGGGTCTTCATTATTTATTACACTCCTGCCAAATTCTGGATTGTCATAAATCTCCTGGAATTGCGTTGGCCAAAAACCATTTCTCAACTCAAGATTAAGAAATCCTTTGACAACATTAAAGCCATCAACTTCAATTTCATTCTCAAGCAAAAAGTCACCGATCATTTCGGCAGTTAATTCCGGACTTTTCTTTGACCATCGCAATAAAGGAAATACAACCACAGTAAAATCACCCGTAAATTCCTTCCGGGTATTCTGGATTTGAATAGCTTGCTTTGGAACCTCCACCTCATACAGGCTTTTCACTGCCTCTATAATCTTCGCTTCAAGTATTAATTCAATTTCAGTTTTCATATTTTGTATAGTCGTCAATATCCTGTACTATGTTAGATTTCAGGGTGCAAAGATAACATAGCTAATTTAAATTATTTGGGTTAGCAGCACCAAAATTATGGTAAGATTAATTAGCAGGTTAAATCCGATCTGCGATAGTGCAATAATAACCCAGTTTATACATTTGAAAAAACAAAACAGATGGAGATCTCCCAGTCAGGTTTTTTTCTAAATAATTTCTAAATATTTGAAATTTGAGTTTTGCTATAGGTACTAGTCCAAATTTATTTAAGTTGTAGGCTGTGTCTAATATACGAACCTGTTCCCTGAAAGCAGCGTCGAAATTTAGTTCCTGGTATAAATAATGTAGGCTTGCTAAGCTAATTCGGGTTTTTTCGAGGAATACTGAACCCTCCTCCAGCCCGTTGTGCAACAGAGCATTATCAATATGAAGTACTGGTATATTTCTTTTTTGTAATTCATAACCAAACAAAGTGTCTTCATGTCCGTAATCCATCAGGGTTTCATTAAACCTAATAGACTGGAAAGTTTTTTTCTCTATAAAAAAATTGAAAGTTGAAAAGGATTTATATGGATTAAGATTTCGTTCAGATGCAAATCTTTCTTCTTTTTTTCTGCCATATTTCCAACGTAATAATAAAGCATTATTTTTTGGTTCCTTTTTCTGGTATGCAACACCACCAATTATTACTTTTGCATCATGAACCAGGTTAAGATAGTTTTTTATAAATTTTGTATTCAGCAAAAGGGCATCTGAATCAATAAAAAGCAAATTATCAAACTTCGCCTCATCTGCCAATACATTTCTCATTCTGGCCCGACCAAGCTGGGTATTATGCCGTATAACTCTTACCTCGCTAATCTGCTCGATCACTCTATTTAATTCAAATACAGAATTCTCCGATGCATCATCACCAACAATTATTTCCGCCTGACAAGCGTTCTCTTTCACCTGATAATTTAATTGATTAACAAGCTCTATGACATTCTGATTGTAATTTGGTATTAAAATTGATAGCATTAAGGAATGAACTAATAATATCTAATAAATAGAATTGAAACTATATACAGTTTTGATTGATAAAATAACGAAGTATATTTGTGCTTTCCTAAAAATTAATACATGAAAAAGTTTATTTTACCCATTCTTTTGGTTTTATTTTCAATCCCACCTCAGGTATATTCACAGGGTCATGAAATCAATATAACAATAGTTGGAGCTGCAGATAGCACCCTATTCTTTGCCTATAATTATGGCGATAAGAAATTTGTTCGAGACACTCTGGTAGCAGATCAAAATGGAACCATTGTAGTCAAAGGTGATGAAAGTCTCCCAGGTGGAGTTTATCTGGTAGTATTACCTGATTTCAAATATTTTGAGTTCCTGGTAAGCGATGATCAGAAATTTTCTATTCAAACCGATTATAATAAATTGCTCGAAAGCCTTGAGTTTACGGGATCAAAAGAGAACTCCGCCTTTCTTGAATACCAGCAATTTACTATGAAAATAAACCAGAGCAATCAGGTATTAAAAGAAAAACAAAAAAATAATCTTACCAATCTAGATTCCCTTTTTATCATCCAGGATCAACTCGATCAGAATACGCTTAAAGTTGAAACCTACTTAACTGAATTGACTGCAAAATATGAGGGCACTTTTTTAGGTGACTTGTTAAATTCTATGGCCCCCATTGATGACCCGGAGATAATTGTTCCTGATGATGTCGAGAACCCTGATTCAGTGAGAATGATAAGAAGTTATGGATATTTTAGGGATCACTATTTTGATAGGGTAAACTTCGCAAATAGTGACCTAATCCGCACCCCTATACTGATGAATAAGCTAAATCAATACTTTAATCGGATGTTGGTGCAAACACCTGATTCTATAATTCCCCAGGTAGAAATGGTTGTAAAAAAAGCAAAAGTCAATGCTGATATGTATCAGTATGTTCTGGTATATACGCTCAACAACTACCTTGAAAGTAAGATTATGGGATTGGATGAGGTCTTCGTACTAATTGCTGATAAGTATTATCTTTCAGGTGAGGCTCCCTGGGTTGATTCTACCTATATGGCAAGATTAAACGATAGAGTAATGAAAGTTCGGCCCAACTTAATCGGACGGAAAGCCCAGGATTTGAAAATGGAAACTCTTAGTGGTGAATGGATTTCACTACATCAGGTTGATCGAAAATTTATTGTTGTTTATTTCTGGGAACCTAATTGTGGTTTTTGTAAGGAAGCTACACCAAAACTTTATGAAATATACCAGAAATACCAGAACAAAGGCATGGAAGTACTCGCAGTATATACTCAACAAGATAAGGAAGAGTGGGAAAATTATATAAATGAAACCGGATATGACTGGATTAATGCCTGGGACCCAGACCAACAAACTTATTTCCGGTATTACTACGATGTGTATACCACACCAACCTTATATGTTCTGGACAGGAATAAGACCATTGTTGCCAAACGAATTGACATGGAATCATTAGAACAGATGATGAATCAACTATTAAACTAATAGCTGCTTATATTGCCATATTAGTTTTTTATTTAAAAGAAAAACGGACCTCAAATTCCGAGTTTAGATATGAGATCTTGAATGGAATTGCAGGTATATTGATCATCTTCTTTTATTAGAATCCAATTGTTCCCAATAATCTCTACTTGTGGAATTCCTGCATCCTCACTTATAAGATGGCCAGTGCGCTCAAGAGCTTTCTTTGTCCAATGAAAGCGATTCCCTTTACCAATAAGCCTTATTCTTTTAGTAGCATTGATAGGATATACAAAATTTCCACTATGAACATCAAGGCGAAGTGGAGATCCCGGGAAAAGCTGGTCAAAATCACTATTAATAGCAAGATCTTCAGGACTTCCTTCCAAAACCCCCTTTTCAGTCATGACCCAAATTTTATCGACTTCGTTCAATACCAAACCCAGGTCATGTGTAGAAAAGATGACTGTTTTCCCCTTGTTGTGCGCCAAAGATTTTAATAAATGCAAGACATCATACCTATTGGGAAGATCAAGAAAGGCGGTTGGTTCATCCAATATTAATACCTCAGTATCCTGTGCAATTGTTCTTGCTATCATAGCCCGTTGCCTTTCCCCATCAGATACTTCCGTTATGTTCTTATTCTTTAGTTTAGTCAATCCTACCATCTCAAGAGCAGAATCAACTTTTTCATGATCCCTGGTAGTTAGATTTCCCAACCAGTTTGTATATGGATAACGACCTAAGCCAACCAGATCCTGAACTTTTAAATTGCCTGCACGAATAACTTCAGTGGAAACATAAGCCACAAATCTGGAAAAATTGCGCAAGCTAATTTCCTGAATTCTATCTCCCTTAAAGTATACATCACCTGAGAGGATAGGTTGAAGTTTTACTAATGTTTTGAGTAAGGTACTTTTTCCTATTCCATTCTGGCCAATTAAAGCAATAAACTCACCCTTATCAGCAGACATGGCTATCCCATCCATTAGGGATAAATATTTCTTTTTACCCTTTGTAAAGCCAATTTCAAGCTCCCTGATGTCTATTATGTTAGTTGATTCTCTCACTACAATAATCAGGCTAATGAGGTGATTTTCTTTCTCTTAAAGATAATCCAAATAATTACAGGAATTCCCAGAAGAGCTGTAACAGAATTGATTGGCAATACCTGGTCGTAACCAGGAAGTTTAGATATAATATCACTTATTAATATAAAAATTGCCCCAATTAGCATAGAGCCTGGAATAAGGACTTTATGGTCTGCAGTTTTAAACAGGAGCCTTGAAATGTGAGGCACAACAATTCCGATAAACCCAATGGGTCCACAAAAAGCAGTTACAGCCCCAGCAAGGATACTTGTACTAATGAACACAACGGTTCTCGCAACTTTAGCATTTACACCCAATGAATGGGCATACTCTTCGCCCAACAGCATTGTGTTTAGAACCTTAACAGACGCAAGGCAAATAAGTATTCCAATAGATACAACGAGTGCAAGTATTCCAAGCTGATCATGTGAAACATTTCCCAGGCTTCCCATAGTCCATACAATAAACGACTTGAGCATAGTTTCACTGCTAAAATACTGCAAAATAGCAACAAGGGCAGTAGCAATACTTCCGAAAAGTATACCCAGTATAAGAATGGTCATTATATCATTAATCCGAACAGAAATGGATAGAATTAAAAGTAATATTAAACCAGCACCAAAGGTTGCTGCAAACACAAGGGCCCAGTTACCAAAATGGCCAAAACCACTTATGCCAAAGGCTGAAAACCCCATGATTAAAAGAGCAACTCCAAGGCTTGCTCCTGAACTGATGCCAAGCACATATGGGCCTGCCAGGGGATTTCTGAATATGGTTTGCATTTGCAAACCACTAACTGAGAGAGCGATCCCCGCAATAATGGCTGTGATTGCCCTTGGAACTCGGAAATCAAAAATTATAACCCTCCATTCAGGATGGGAAAGTTCCTTCCCGCCTATAATTTGTAAAATTGCCTTAAATGGTATCTGAACAGAACCAAGTAATACATCAAGGCAGAAAAATAAAAGCGTGAAAAAAGCCAGGATAAAAAGTATCCAGCTTCGGGATTCCGTTGAATACAGCTTAGTCTTTTCCTGCATTATTTTATAATGTTGATTGTTCTAAAGAACTTTTTTATAGTATACCAATTTGTGCTCAGGCAATGTCTCTGGATGAAATATTCGAATAAGATCTTTCAATACAATATCGGGATGTATAACGCCCGATTCCCAATAATCATTTCCACCAGATGAATTGATCCTTGCATTGTTATTAAAAATCTTACTATTCTGAAAGGGTTTAAAATATTTGAATCGTGAATCTAAATTTAAGATATCATCCAAGCTAGCAATAGCTCCCGGATTTATCCAATATTCTGCATCACCTGATTTTTCATAAACAGCCTCCAAATCCATGGGAACAGCTTTCTTTGAACTTAAATCTTTCCAAAGGTATGTGGCACCGGCGTGTTTAATATAATTTGCAAGCGAAGTATTACCTGGAGAGACATACCAGACATCTTTCCAGGGCATACCTGTCATCACAACTGGCTTACTGGAAACATTTATTACTTTCTCATGTAGGGATTTATAATTGTACGCTACCGAATCATATAATCTCCCTGCCCTTTCTTCCATTCCAAAAAATGATGCTACAAATTTAATCCATTCATACTTCCCAAGTGGCTCTTCTTCCAGGTACTCTCCATTCATTACTACGGGGATATTTAATTCATCAAGTTTTTGAATAAATCCAGTCATTTCTGATTCGACACCGTACAACATTACTAAATCAGGCCTTAGAGATATGAGGGTCTCATAATTGAGTTCTCGGCCATAGCCAATATCTTTTATCTCACCAGAAATAATCTTATCTCGGATTTCCTTATTGTTAATAAGATCACTACCAGAGATTCCTACAATCGTCCCTGTTTTGCCTATAGATTCAAGAAAAGCAATATGAGTCGTAGAGGAGCATACAATTCGATGAACTGGAAGCCTTATTAGGGTTGAATTCTCAATAACAGATTCTGGAAGTCTCGTGTTTTTTGCTGAAAGTATATATCTAAAACTAAATTCTTCGTCACCTTGCCAGGGATTATAAACATTTACTTCAGAATAACCACTGAACTTTTGAATGCTAAAACCTTTAGCCTTATGAATTTTTACCTCTCCCACTTTTTCCGTAGCAACAGGCTCTCCTGATTCTCCTTTATTATGTCTTACATTACAATTTGAAAACAAAATCAAAAAAGAAAATATAATGGAGATATAAAGAAACCTAACCAGTATAAAAACTAGTTTTTTCATTTTCATACCGGGATCTATCTTTTAATAAACAACAGACAATTTCTTATTAGCAACGTAACCATCACCCTCAATATGCAACAAATATATTCCAGTCTTCAAATCGCTAATCGACAAGTTAACAGTTTCATTTCTATCTGATATTAATTTGTCAATAAGCTTGGTACCACTTAAGCTAAAGACCTTGATCCGAACATCGCTAAATCCAAACTCTGGCAGGTCTATATAAATAATGTCAGTAGCTGGGTTGGGGCGCAAAGTAACTTCATCAGACAAATCATTTACAATTCCAGGCCCTATCCCAAGAGAGGGTATTTCTCCGCATACAACAGCCTCAATTCCAAGGGCTGTTCTCATGGAAATAGGATAATTTGTATCAAACCGGGTCCACTGATTTTTATAGTAATAGGCTGAGTTGGTTCCTCCAATATCAGCTCGTGGCTGTACCTGGAAGAGTGAAAATTGGTCGGTTATAGGACCCTGTTGTAGATTATCATAAAAGATTTCATACCCTATCCAGAAGTTCCCTTCAAATTCAACAATTGTATCAAAATTTAAAATAAAATCTGTACTGTCTTTAAAATAGCTGAGTGGAAGCGACTTTGTAATAATTTCATCTTCAGGCTGAACTGTACCAGTCCAGACTTTAAACTTTACTGAATCTGTATAGGAATCAAATACAACTTGACCAATTTTAAATACTGCTGAAACTAACTTTCTGGGATTATTATTCAGGAATTTTTCTGCATACTTTGTATACTTATAAGAATTATGCCCGGTCCATATACCATCATCTTCACTCCCTGGTACCAATTCTAAAATTTCAAGAATCTCATAATCTTCCCAATTCCTGAGTGTGTCACAGGATTTAATTGCAGGTTCATATGGATCAAAACCTTCAATAAAAGCCGCACCGGCATCAATTGGATCAAGCCAAACTTTTAGTTGTTTATCAGGTTCGCCATATTTATCCCATGAGCTTGAAAACTTTTGAAAGTAGTCATTTACAGAATTACTACATCGGGCATCACCTCCAGTCAGTGTTCCAATCAGTAGACCCAGGTTATCAAAAAGAGGAGCCCCGGATGAACCAGATTCTGTGGTTCCAATATCCCACTCCAGAATTTTCCAAAAAGTATTGGAATCATAAGCTCCATAACTTGCAGATACTGGTGGATCATAATCTAGTGAAATTTTCTTCACATCAGCACTTGGATGGTGAATGGTTGTAGTTCGGCTGGGTACATTTGTCAATAGACTCCAGCCTGCATAATAAGGTTGGAAATTAAATGGGGGATATTCACTTAATTGAACCAATGAAAAGTCAAGTTTATCACTTATTGAAGCTTTCAATGAGGCTCCTGATATAGCTTGATTTGTAAATCCATCCGGGCCGTTGCAATAAGGACTTTCATAATTGAACACAGCAATTGTTTGGGCTGCATCTGAAGAATCTTCAATACAATGTCCAGCAGAAATTATATAAGGAATGGCATCTTTCTTTGTATTGTTAACCAGGACACCAGTACAATACTCAACCCCATTGATCAAAAGCCGTGTTACCGATTTTTTATGATCTTGCCAGTCGGTACCGTCTGGACAATTAATATCAAGGTTACAATCACCTGATGACCCAAAATTCCCATCTTTCAACTCTGGGAGAGAATAGATCCCAACAAAGTCATGAGCCACCTGGCCAATGGATAATAACCCATGATCATTTATTCCTGCAGGAACATAGTACTCTACCATAAGTCTATCACCTGGTACAGGTTGTGTAGCCAATATACCTGAAGCTTTGTTATTCCTATGAGTAAAAGCTCCTAATATCCATGTTTTCTGGGGGTCATAAATAAATACCCGGGCACCCTCCGGAATCTCAAACTGATCAAATATTAAGTTTAACGAGAAGGCCCCTTCGCTTTCAATACCTATCCTCCATATTCTGTCACCATTTGGGAGATTATTCCATTCTCCTGAATTCGAAGGATTCAAATCAACACCAAATGGATAGGCAAATTGAAAAGGTTCATTTTTATCAATAGGCTGATATTCCATTATCTGCTGGACCTCATTTTGATCAGGGCGAAGCATCTTCACATATTTTTGCTTGGGATATTTAATCTCACCACTGTAGGGAGCACCGCCATAGCTTAATTGTGCATGGACATTTTCAACATTACAAACCAATAATGCAATAAATACCGAGAAAATATTTAGACTGAAAATATGAGTAAGTTTCATAATAATATGATCAATTTGAAAGCTCCAATATACAATTATTTAAGGATTTGAATATCTGACAACAGAACAAAACATTTGATGAATGAATCCGTACAATTCAATAATTAGTTAAAATTAGCACCATTGGGACCAATACCAACTTTTATAGAATCAACCAATGTGCCACTTTCCTCATAGCGATACAAATAGCCATCCGCATCAAAACCATTGGCTTTTAGTGCATAAATAATTCCTTCTTTCGGGTCAAGGTCTAAGCCATAGAAAGAACCTTTTATATATACCTGATTTGAGGTATTCGCATCACTAACAGTATGCTTATATATTCCCTCTGCCTCAACATAATAAATAGTATTTCCATCTTTACTTATAGCGATTCTTACAGGGTTAAAGAAATCTCCCTTGATGCCTATTTCAAAATCCTTAGTTATTGAGTAATCGTTCGGGTTAATCTGCATAAGCCGGGAGGAGGTTTCTCCAATCACATTCCAGTTTTGATCATAACTAACCTTTCCTTTACAAAGAACCCAAACTTTACCATTCGCATCTACAACCATATCTGTGGGATTATCACCTACCTTCAAGGTCTTTACAACCAGGTCATCCAGGGAGTTAATTACAGATACAGTTGAGTCAGAAGTCCACCCTCCACTATTGGCTACAAAAACCAGATCTCCAGATTGCACCATATTTTCCGGACCGTTTCCAACAACTATCTGCCCTGAAATCATAAAAGTTGTAAGATCAATAACTAATATGTTTCCATTGAATGCCCCATCGCTCAAGTATCCTTTATTGTTTGAGATTCCTAAAAAATATCGTGGGTAATCAGCACCCAAAACGGTACCTATTGAAGCAAAAGTTTCCAGATCAACAACTTCTACTTTTTGAGAATTATTGGCCACAATAAAACCCATATCTTCAAAAACAGTAAAAGACTGAATGACATCACCAGTACTTCTATTGTTAACCTGCTCAAATAAATTGTAATAGATTAAAGATGAATCTGTATCAATATAGGTAATTGATCCGTTATTACTTGCATATCCCCCTTCATTTACTACAAAAACACCATGCAAAAACCCGGTATCCAAAGGTTTACTTTCCTCCTTATTACAGGAAGCAGAAAAGATAATTACAAAACTCAAAAAAAGTAATCTTCTATCCATTTTTTCTATTTATTTGATTTAAAAGACTTGTTATTTATACCAACTACCAGTCCCAGATACCAGGCTCTTCCAGGCATGGGATAAGACCTTATCATTTGATATTCCGCATTTAACAAATTCTTTACTTTAATTTGAATAAAAGAGGCAGGAAGTAACTTTTCAATTTTATACCCAAGAGTTATGTCCAATATATGAAAAGGATCAAGTGCAAAAAAAGGATCATTATTTTCTGTAGTATATCTTTCACCAAAATATTTGTGATCTACAGTGGCATAAATATATTTATATTCAAGGGTTAAAGAATTCATTATGATATTCTTCGGCACATATCTTAATTGTTTATGTAAAAGTTCGGGATCATTTATTTCCTCAACAGTTGAAAATGTAAGTGAATAATTTGTAGAGAATCTTAATAAAAAACTCTCCGTAGCAAAGCTATATCTAGCACCCAATTCAAGCCCTCTTGACCATACCTTTTTGTAGTTTACCGGACTCCAGAACCCAACTTCAGGAATCCATTGGATCCATTCATTAATCCAGCCAGAATAAGCATCTACTTCAAATGTTAGTTTATTTCTTGATTTTATAGGATCTAATAATTCAGTTCCTGCTCCAAAATTTATGTTCCACCCTGATTCTGGTAGCAATTCTGGATTACCACCAGGTTGCCAATATTTATCATTAAGGCCCGGTAATCTATACCTATTTGAAACATTTAATTTCACCCAGGATTCCCTTCGAAAAGGTTTATAGTTAAATCCAAATGAGGCCAATGGTGAGGGAATTTGGAATTGGTTAAAATTCTGACGCAACGAACCAAGAATTCTTATTTTACCTAGTTGATACTTAGCACTGGCAATTAAATTTGCCCTATATTCTTTGACCCTGTTCCCATAGGAAGATACATCGGCGCGAATAAGAGCCAGATTGCCCCCAAGGTCAATTGTAAGATTTCGAAATTGAAAAAACCTATTGTTAAAATCAAAATACCCTTGTTGACTAAAGATTCTGGAATCAACAACATACTGCCCATCCAAATCAAGCTTTTTATCGACATATCTCAAATTATCAGAAATATATCCCACTTTAAATTCTAAACTTGTTTTGGGAAACAATTTCTTCCACTTAGCAAAAACCTTTAAAGAACTATCTGCTTGAGCCTGCATACTTTCACCATAGGTACCCATTGGCATAGGGATTTCTTTATTCTTCACTAAATACCATGCAGCCACTTCCAAATAATTGCTCTTTGGAAGATTAATACTTATTTTCTGAAGTAAGCCAAAATTCTTTAAGCTGTTATGCTTAGAAGTTTCAACCGGCGAACCTGGCTTTTCAAAATCATTATAGCTAAAGTCATTTTCTGAATATTGTGAAACCAGGCTTAAATCATAATGTACCTTATCCCCTCCTACTCCCAATTCAATGCCACCCATTAAATTCCCAAAACTCCCTGCTTCCAGGCTTCCTTTTAAAACAAATGTTTCAGACCAATCCACATCTTTGTCTAATTCTATTGAGCCACCAAATGCACCACTTCCATAAAGAGAACCCGAGGAACCATAAACTAGTCGAATATTATTAAAAAAGCTTGCAGGAATTAAGGAGAGATCAACAGTTCCAGTTGTTATTGAATTTATCGGAAAGCCATTCCACATTACATTTGTATGTGCAGAACCCGTTCCACGCAAAGAAATTGAACTTAAGGAACCCGTACCTCCATATCCATAAACATTAATCGCGCCTGATTTTGAGATCAATTCGTCCAAATTCGATGAAAAGGTTCTGGCTATCAATCCTGAATCAATAAATAACACCTTTTGATCATCCTTATAAAAAAAAGTCCTGGATTTGACAACTTTCACTTCAGGGATAGATATTGTATCTATCTTCATGCCATATAAATTACAGGCATAAATAAAGAGCAAGCTTATAATTGCGTATTTCGTAAAAGTTTTCAAAAGTGATTTTAAATGTTTAGCCCGAACAAATTAAGACAATGGCAGGTCTTCTGACTTTCCTTATTTTGATCGCCTTCCCATCCGCAGAGCGCAGAAAGTGGCTGGTTAGATCAAAATTCTACAAGGATCACAGCAGCGGGTACTGTCCAGGATTTTTTACAAATGTAAAGCACCTGATTCCCTTTTCACCAAACAGTTTGATTTACCTGTTTGACACCAATGCTTACACAAAAGTACAAATCTTTTTCTATTTTTAAGGAATTAAACCGAATCCTTTTTATAAGATTTGTACAGGAGATAAGTTTAAGAAAGTTAACTTCAATTAAAAGAACCAATAAATGAATCTGGACCAGGCAAAAGTCAGGGTACAAAAGCTTAGAAAAGACCTGAACGCTCACAATCACAGGTATTATGTTTTGTCTGATCCTACAATTAGTGATTATCAATATGACTTGTTAATGCAGGAACTAATTGAGCTTGAAAATAGTTTTCCGTCATTATCAGATCCTAATTCCCCATCTCAGCGTGTAGGTAACGATATTAACGATGCTTTTATCCAGGTCCAGCATAATACACCGATGCTTTCACTTGGAAATACATACTCTTTCGACGAGTTAAAAGAATTTGACAAAAGAATAAAAAAGGAGATAACTGAGTCCTTTAATTATGTTTGCGAATTAAAATATGATGGAACTGCCATAAGTATTACATATGAGAATGGAAATTTAATGCGAGCTGTAACTCGAGGTGACGGTACTTTTGGAGATGATGTAACAAACAACGTTCGAACAATAAAAAGTATACCCTTATCACTAATTAAAGGGGACTATATGGAAGAATTTGAAATACGGGGTGAAATACTGATGCCTATTAAAGGATTTCAAAAGTTAAATGAAAGAAGAATAAAAAATGAAGAAATGCCATTTGCCAATCCACGGAATTCCTCCTCTGGGACCTTGAAAATGTTAAATTCTACTGAAGTGGCCAAACGGCCTTTGGATTGTTTTTTTTATTTTATTCTTGGCGAAAACCTGCCTTATTCAAACCACTATGATAACCTAATGGCTGCTAAATCCTGGGGGTTTAAAATCTCTGAGGATGTCGAGAAGCATCCTAATATTGAAAGTGTTTACCAATACATTTCGAAATGGGAATCAAAACGAAAAAATCTTCCTTTTGAAATCGATGGAGTGGTAATAAAAGTAAACTCCTATTCTCTCCAAAATAAACTTGGTTTTACAGCAAAATCTCCTCGATGGGCTATTTCTTACAAATTCAAAGCGGAACAAGCATTAACACGTTTACTTTCTATAAGTTATCAGGTAGGACGTACAGGAAGTATAACTCCAGTTGCAAACCTGGAACCTGTCCTACTTGCGGGAACAACTGTAAAAAGAGCTTCCCTTCATAACGCAGATCAGATTGAATTGCTGGATGTTAGGATTGGTGATATGGTTTATCTCGAAAAAGGTGGAGAGATTATACCTAAAATAGTTGGAGTTGACCGAAATCAGCGAAGCGACAACTCTGCTCAGATAGAATATATAAAAAACTGTCCGGCATGTCAGTCCGAACTCGTTAGAAAGGAAGGTGAAGCCAACCACTACTGTCCAAATACATCAGTTTGCCCACCACAAATTAAAGGAAGAATTGAGCATTTTATAAGTCGGAAAGCTATGAATATTGATGGCCTTGGGGAGGAAACTGTAGACATGCTTTTTAGAGAAGGGCTTATAAAGAATTCTGCAGACTTGTATGTATTACAAGAGGAAGATCTCATAAATCTCGAGCGATTAGGCGAAAAATCTGCGAAGAACATTATAACCAGTATTAGTAAAAGTAAGGCCACTCCTTTTCCAAGAGTATTATACGCACTGGGTATCCGCTATATTGGTGAAACAGTTGCAAAAAACCTAGCAAAAAATTTTGGATCAATAGATAGTTTAAAATCTCAGAGTATCGAAGAGCTTGTTTCAACTGATGAGATAGGTGAGAAAATTGCTGAAAGTATTTACAACTATTTACAAGACAAAGATAACATTGAGTATATAGATAGATTGATATCATATGGTCTTAAGTTTCAATCTAAAATTGCAGTTGCTTCAAGCTTAAATATATTGGATGGTTTATCATTTGTTATTTCCGGAACTTTTTTGGGGTATTCAAGAGATGAAATAAAAATGATGATAGAGGAAAATGGTGGAAAAAACCTAAGCGGAATTTCTGCAAAAACCAGTTTCCTTGTAGCTGGAAACAAAATTGGACCTAGTAAACTGGAAAAAGCTAAAAAACTGAATATTAAGATAATTTCAGAAGATGACTTACTCCAAATGATAAGAGGTTAAAATCAAAACTTCTGAAAAATATTTGCGTATAAAAAAGGGATCACATCAATAAATTGAAAAAATCTATCAATTTATTTATCTTGCGGCATGGAAATTTTTTCAAAATTCAGAACCAAAACCGGCAAAGCTGTATTGCGTAAACTGCAGGCTAAGCGGGTTAGGCGCAGAAAGGTCTTCAATTTTAAAACAGCCCAGAAAATAGGAATTGTCTTTGATGCTACTAATCCTAATCATTTCAATGCAGTTTACGGTTTTTATAAAGAATTACTGGGCGATAGAAAAGAAGTTTTCATGCTTGGTTTCGTAGATAGTAATGAAGTTCCTGAGAAGTATTTGTTTAAGAAAAATCTCTTCATTTTTACCCGTAAAGATGTAAATTGGGTTTATAAACCAAAAAACACAGACGCAATTCGATTTATTAATAAGGAGTTTGACATCCTTATTGATCTTACCCTTGAGTATTATTTTATTTTGGACTATATAATTTCTCTTTCACTTGCCAGATTTAAAGTAGGCCGGTTCCATGATGAAAGGGCCGACTATGATATGATGATCTACATGAAAGATGGCTTAACAATAGAGTATTTTGTAAACCAGGTAAAGCATTATCTGGAGCGTATCAACCGGCCAATGTTTGTCTACCGGAGTAATTAATTAATAGATTATGAATAAATTTTCAGGTACAGGAGTTGCCATCGTAACGCCTTTTAGAACAGATAGCAGCATCGATTTTAAATCATTGGAAAACCTTATTGAGAACCTTATTTCAAATGGCATAGATTATCTCGTTGTTCTTGGAACTACTGGCGAATCGGTTACTTTAAGTAAGGCGGAAAAAAAAGCCGTTGTCAATCATGTTATTGAAATTAATTCAGGAAGAATTCCGATTGTTGTTGGAGTTGGCGGTAACAATACCGGCGAAATTATTGCCCAAATAAAGAAGAATGATTTTGTTGGTGTAGACGCTATTTTATCTGTAGCGCCCTATTATAATAAACCTACACAAAAAGGATTAATTCTGCATTTTGAAATGATTGCCGCAACCAGTCCTGTTCCTGTAATTCTATATAACATTCCCGGCCGAACGGGTGTAAACATGATGGCTGAAACTGTAATTGAATTGGCTCACAAGTCAAAAAATATTATTGCTATTAAAGAGGCCTCAGGAGATTTAGACCAGATTACCAAGATAATGAAAAATAAACCTGAAGGATTTCAGGTTATTTCCGGCGACGATAGTTTAACAATTCCGATTATCGCTGAAGGTGGTGTTGGAGTGGTTTCTGTTCTGGCAAATGCTTTTCCGGCCGAAGTAAGCAAACTTGTTTCTTCTGCTTTAAAAGGGAATTTTAAAGAAGCTTGCAACATACATTTTAAATTCACCGAACTAATTGACTTACTGTTTATTGACGGAAACCCTGCAGGAGTAAAAGCTATTTTGCATCAAATGAAATTCATCTCCAATTCTCTTAGACTTCCATTAACTCCTGTTGAAAAGGAAACTTACGACAAAATATCAAAATTGATTCTTCAGAATTTAAATTAAACCTGCTGTAAGTTCTTCTCTTAATTATAAGCCCAGAACTTCTGTTTACTGTATTAGGGAATAATTCAGACTCTTATTTCCCTTTCCAATTTTAACAAGTAACTTCAATTAAGTGAATACTGATCAGGATTTGATCACTATACTGAGAAATATTTTTTAATTTCGTGGTATATGAATCATTATTATATCTCTCCTATGCCAACTCGCCAACTCACAACCAAAATGAAGACAATATTTCTTTTAGTAGGAATAGCTTTTCTTTTCTCATGCAATCAAAATACAAGTAACAATCCTATAAAATATGTAGATCCTAAAATTGGATCTGTACATGGTAGGTGGTTTTTTTTCACTCCAGGTGCGCTACCCTTTGGAATGGCTAAACTTGCACCCCATACCAATGCATACAATAGTATTGGGAGTTGGTTGCCCTGTGGATATGATGACCGACATAACTCAATCGAGGGCTTTGGCCAATTTCATGAATTTCAAATAGGTGGCCTGGTTTTTATGCCAGCAGAAGGTCAACTCTTAACTACACCTGGAACTCTTGATGAACCAGAGAAAGGCTATCGGTCCCGGTTTATAAAAGATGATGAATATGTGGAACCTGGATATTATTCTGTAGTGTTAAAGGACTATAATATTAAAGCCGAACTAACAGCAACAGAAAGAGTTGGATTCCAGAGATTTACATTTCCTGAAACGAAAGAAGCCCATCTAATAATTGACATTGGACATAAACAGGGAGAGAGCAGCGATATAACCGAAGCTTTTATCGAAAAGGTATCTGATAATGAATTTGAAGGCTATATTGTCAGCTATCCCGAATATGTAAAAATCTGTGATCCTGGAAAAAGAGTCAAAATGTTTTTTGCTATTACGGTTAGTAAAAGTCCTATTGCAACCGGGTCTTTTGTCGATGATATGATTAAAGAAGGAGAAGTTTTTTCAAAAGGTGTAAACAATGGAATGTACCTTACTTTCACTATGATGAAAGATGAAATCCTTGAGGTTCAGACAGGTTTATCTTATACCAGTGTAGAAAATGCTCGATTAAATTTAGAAACAGAAGCTTCTGGAATCACCTTTGATGAAGTTCATGATACTGCTTTAAAAAAATGGAACTTAATGTTAAGCAGGATTAAGGTAGAGGGGGGACAGGAAGTAGACAAAACAAAATTTTATACCGGTTTGTATCATGCGCTTTTGGGAAGGGGATTAGCAAGTGACGTAAATGGAATGTATCCCAGAAATGATGGTAATATTGGACAAATTCCATTGAATGAACATGGGAAACCTAGCTATAATCATTATAACACAGATGGTATTTGGGGTGGATTCTGGAATCTTGGACAACTCTGGGCCTTAGCCTACCCAGATTATCTCAGTGAATATATGCAGTCAAATCTTGATTTTTACCTGGAAACCGGATGGCTTCATGATGGAGTAGCATCGGGTGCCCATTCCAATGGGGTTCAGACCAATTTTAACGGATTAATGCTTGCTGCAACCTATAACTGTGGAATCAGAGACTTTGACATTGAATTAGCTTATGAGGCTGCAAGAAAGAACGAACTGGAATACAGGAATAGACCCTTTGGTTCAGGAAAATATGATCTGAACTATTTTGTCAACAATGGCTACATTCACTCCTATGACACAACTATTTCAAATGGTTGGATCTTTAATTTTGGAGCTTCCCACACTCTTGAGTTCTGTTTTAGTTCTTACGCTGTTGCTCAATTTGCAAAGGCATTGGATAAAAAAGAAGATTACGAAAAGCTCATGAATCAGGCTCAGTCTTATAAGTTACTATTTGACAAGGAGACCAAATTTATTAGGCCTAGAAATAAGGATGGTAGCTTCATTGAGAATTTTGATCCTATGGAACCATGGGTAGGATTCCAGGAAGGCAATGCATTTCAATATACCTGGTATGTTCCACATGATACAGCAGGAATGATTGAATTAGTTGGATTGGAAAGATATAACGAACGACTTGAAATGATGTTCTCAGAAGCCAGGAAAAGTCTTTTTGGTGGAGGAAAAGAAATAGATAGTTTCTCAGGTCTTCAGAAACTGTATAACCACGGTAATCAGCCATGCTTATTCAATTCTTTCCTTTTTAATTTTTCCGGGAAGCCATGGTTAAGTCAAAAATGGAGCAAACTAATTTGCCAGGAATTTTATGGAACGGAACCTCTACATGGATATGGATTTGGTCAAGACGAAGATCAAGGCCAACTTGGTGCCTGGTATGTGATGTCGGCTATTGGTTTATTTGATGTTGCTGGACACGCCAATGCAAATCCAGTATTTCAGTTAGGAAGCCCTCAATTTGAGAAAATTACGATTGAATTAGACCCCAAATATTATAAAGGGAAGAAGTTGACGATCGAAACAGTAAATAACAGTCCGGAAAACGTCTATATACAATCGGCCAGTTTAAATGGAAAATCTTTTGAAGAATCATGGATACTTAGAGAAAACTTAATGAAAGGAGCCAAACTTAAATTAGTAATGGGCCCAAATCCAAATACAGAGAGAGCTGTGGGACTCATCCCACCTTCCATGTCAAATGAAAAATAATTATAGAATATCACTTCTTAAATAAGTACTACTTACCTGCAGGAATCTGACCTCCTGGAGAAGCTCCTGCCCTACCATGGCATTGTTTGAATTTCTTGCCACTGCCACATGGACAAGGATCGTTACGGCCGACCTTCTTTTCAACCCTTATGGGCTGGGATTTTTGCTGTTCATCTGGTCCTCCAGTGGAGGAAGAATTGGCATAGGAAGGCACCTCCGTTTTAGAGGTTTTCATATTACTGGTATCCAGACTCCTTCTTTCACGAGCTTCTTTTACTTCACTGGCATCAGCAACCGGAATCTGTCCTTTCATTAAAGTGGCAATAACCTCCTTGTTGACCCTGGTAACCATATTGCTAAAGAGTCCGAACGATTCAAACTTGTATATTAAAAGAGGATCTTTTTGCTCGTAAGTAGCTGACTGAACTGATTGTTTTAATTCATCAAGTTCACGCAAATGCTCCTTCCAAGCTTCATCAATTGTTGAAAGGATAACAGTTTTTTCGTAAGATTTAACTAATTCTTTGCCCTCAGATTTAGTGGCTTTTTCAAGATTGGTAACCACCTGGAAGACCCTGGTACCGTCACTTATTGGTACAACTATATTTTCATAAACATGTTTTTGCCTCTGATATACATCCTTAATTACAGGATAAGCCTGTTTGGATATAATTTCTTCTTTTCTCAAGTAAGTATCAAGAACCAGTGTATTTATCTGATTTACTATGTCTTTTGGATCTAATTTCAGGAATTCTTCTTCAGTGAAAGGAGGTTCAACTGAAAATGTGCGTAAAAGTTCAAAGCTGAAACTCTCAAAATCTCCAACCTTATGATACTGATCAGTTAGGTTTTCTGAAACATCATACATCATGTTTGCAATGTCAACACTCAATCTTTCACCAAATAA
>JASJGS010000214.1:0-12034 GCA_033791445.1 Bacteroidales bacterium
CAATTGGTTATCATCGCAGTCTAACCAGTGTAGATCGATAAGATCAGAAACATCCAGGTTGGTTAGCTTATTGAAATAGATATTTAAAAATCTTATAGCCTCACAATGAGAAACATTCAAGATTATTAGTTGATTTCCGGAGCAATTTAAATTTGTTAATAAAATGTTGCTAGAAACATCAAGGGCAGTTAAGTTATTCCCCCAACATGTAAGCGATCCTAAATTGATAAATGCATCAATTCCTGTCATGTCTGAAATGCTTTTCTCGCTAACATCCAATGATTGTACTGCTTCTGCTTCGGAGGGACTTATACTACCATCACCATTTGTATCCACTCCAAGTTCAATAAGAGCATTTAAAAGATTGTCGTCAGGGATATTAATCACAGGATTAGGTTCATCTTTCCAGCATTGGCTCATAAGAATAGCAATAATCAGGAATAGAATTGTTTTTAGTATTGCCCTCATAGACAACTATTTTAGGTGGTTGGTCTCTGCAAGTTACTACAATTGAAATAATAAGCCAAATATATCTTGCTGAAGTGAGGAGCCCCAATCGTATGATTGAGGCCAGTTTTATAAACTTAAAACTTAGTACTTACAACTAAAAACTCTTTTAGCCAATCCACTTCTAAAAAACTACCGTAAATAGTTCCTTCTCCCAATTCTAATGGGAAAATTCCTGTTTATCTGAGAATTCCAATTTGTAATTACTTAGGAAGATTTAGATTTTGTACAAATTCATCATAACGAGGATCTTCATACAGCGGCTTCCAAAAAGGCATAACGGCCACCCAGGGTATCCAAACATGGTGGGGTTCAAAGTCTAACCATTTGAAGGCTTCATCCCTTTTGCCCAATGCACCACTTACCGCTGCACGTCCTAATGCGTTCCACGTTGTAACATTTAAGTTTTCCAGTTCATTCAGAATTTCTTCCGCCTCACTGAGGTGACCTGTCACTGCATATGCATAGCCAAGAGGCCAATTAAACCATGGTGCAACCTCTGCAAGCTTTTCATATGCTTCTATGGCATCTTCTTCTCTGCCCATGGCCATATAGGTCTCACCCAGCACCCAATAACCGAAGGGATAATCCTTTTGCATTTCTAATGATTTATTAGCCTCAATTATCGCCTCTTCATAACGTCCATCGTACCCGTATATTCCTCCAAGAAGGGCGGTATATAAAGGATTTAAAGGATCACAGTCCCGGGCAAGCTCATGCTCAAAAATAGCTTCCTCCATCCTGCCAAAAAGATAGAGTGCCCATGCATAGTGATAATGTGGCTGTTCGTAACTTGGATTTAACTCAATTGCCCGTTTATAGTATTCCTCAGCTTTATTCCAATCCCAATACGAGTACATATATACTTCGGCCAGGGCGGAATAAACCTCAGCCATTGTAGTATCAAGTTTGAATGCCTGGGAAGCAGCTTCTGCAGCCTTTTTATATGCATCACCAACGTCAAAGGGACCATGAGAAACCTCAAGAAATCCAAGCGCCAGTCCTGCGTAAGCAAAAGGATCTGCAGGATCAATTCTGATGGCCTCCTGAAGATATTCCATTCCTTTTATCATACCTTCCGCTGTAAGTTGATGTATATTATACATACCTCGTAAATAAGCCTTGTAGGATTCGGGATTCACTTCCCTTTTTTCGGCCAGTTGAGTTTGTTGCTCTGGTGTTAATGCGAGTTGTATCTCATTGGCAATATCTTTGATAACCCGGTTATACAAATCCAGGATGTTGCTAATGTCTGAATTAAAAGTCTGAGACCAGAGCTGCTGCTCATCAGGATAAGCACTTACCAATTTGAGTTGGATGCTTACATTCTTCTCATCTACGCTGAGCACTGATGCCTCAATAATGGCATCCACTTTTAGATCAGAAGCAATTTCTTTAATTGTCTTATCAGAACCTTTAAAGGCTAAGGAAGATGTTTTCGACACCACCCTTATTGCACCCAATTGACCCAGCTCGCTAATTAATGCATCATGCATTCCAAAAACCAGGAAGTCCTGACTTTCATCCCCTGTATAATTGTCAAAGGGAAGGATTACAACAGATCGGACAGCTTCAGCAAGTTTTTTTTGATTGTCCTTAAACTTTAGGAGCTGTATCTGCGTTGGATTAATAGTGTTGGGATTTATCAGGTTATAACTTATTAGAGAAATAGCTACCAATCCATTTAGTAGCTGTAGTAAAATTGCTTTTTTTGTGAATTTTTGATCAAACCAGGCGTAAATTATTACTGCCGGAAATCCAAATATCACAAGCAGGATTATTATATCAAGTATTTCGGTATCCCAGTTATATTTATCAATCAGGAAATTGAACACCTCAATAAAAACCCAGGCACTTCCAATGTAAACGGCCAATGTTTGTCCTATCTTTCTTTCTTTGAATTTTGCAAACCAGGATTGATTGTCCATTTTGGATTAGATTAAGTTAGAACGAAGAACTTGTTAAACAGTACAAATAATTATGTTGCTATTAATTTGTTTCTCTTCCTGCTATAGCTGAAATGGATTGTCGGATTTATAAATATAATCCATCTGATTATCAATAGCAAATTTTTAAAGATGAAGTAGATTTGGCTGGTCCATTCCTACATTTGTTTAATGTGACAACTAAGGTACACAAAAGCACCAATCGTTTGATAGAGGTCTATTATTTTGAACACTTCTGCTATTCCAATAATTAATACTTGGTTGTCATTTTTTAATTATATTACATCGCAGTTTATTTTGAAATTAGTCATGCATAACAAAGGAGATAGCAAATGGGTTTATATGCAAATAGGATTTTCCCCTGGGTTCTTGATGTTACTGAGCCAAAGGAAATGGCAGATCAACGACGTCTTATCCTACAAGATGTTAAGGGAGAAGTATTGGAAATTGGAATAGGCACAGGTGTGAACCTTCCTTATTACCCGGATAATATAAAGAAATTAGCTGGAATAGAACCATCAGATGCAATGCGTCCGCGTGCTAAGAAACGTGCGGATGAAACAGGGCGAAAAATTGAATGGTATCGAGGATTAGGCGAACAGCTACCATTTGATAGAGGAAGTTTTGATACAGTAGTACTTGCAGATGTGCTCTGTACTGTAGATAATGTTGATGCGGTATTGGAAGAATCTTTCCGGGTTTTAAAACCAGGGGGGCGGTTGCATTTCCTGGAGCACGGGCTTGCCCAAAAAGATAAAATTAGGAAATGGCAAATTAGGCTAAATGGATTGAGTAAAGTTGTTGGATGCGGGTGCGAGCTTACCCGCGATATTGAAAAGCATATACGTGATTCGAGCTTTGTAATTGATGAATTGGTAAATGTTACGCCTTTTTCAGGAATGGATGCCCTCTATACTCACATTCGAGGTGTCGCTATTAAACCTCAATAGCTTCAACTATATTTAAAGAAAATATTCTGTCTTACTATTAAGAAATTGTTGAGGTGTCAACTCTTGGTGGACATGCAGTCCAGTTTGTGGGAAACCTAAGTCAAGGAGAGAGAATCAATATATAGGTGAGTGATTTGATTGAATTTGGGGTTATTTTAGAGATAAACTTGGGCCAGGTCAAACATCAAAGTTCATTGATTTCTAGATATTATTGTATTACCAAACCCATTTTCATTAAAATGGCAATATATCTTGGGTTAGTATGTAGATTTTTAAAATGTAAATCAAAACTCATAGGTGGTGAAATTTGGTCCGATTTATAAGCTTTCTCCAGCCACTCCATAGCTTTTTCATCTTCGCCAATCAAACCGTAAGTATTAGCAATATCATAAGCTCGATATCTTTTTTCACTTTCAACATCCGATAAATCAATTTCCATTTTCCAAAAACACACTTATTACTAAAATTAAAGTTGATGTATTCAACTAATTAGGTCGTTCTCTATGAGCCTTTGTTATGAGTATTTCAAATATTTCTCAGCTATTTAGAATTTACCCAATCAGCAATTTTCTGTACTGCATGAATAACAGAAATACAACAATTATCAGCAAAATCTTCGGGAATATTCTCATTAAGGGGTATGGTTTCACTCATTGACAATGCTTTTGAACCATCAAAATTAACATAAGCCAAACGAGCAGTTAATTCTTCAGGTTGAAGCTGAAAAACCTCGCCTGGCAATATCGCTACGCCAGTATCCTGAAGTAATTTTTCACAAAGTTCTTTACTGTTTGTAATACCTTTATTTTTCAATTTTTTTGTAAATGGTGAAAAATCTAGAAAAAGATAAAAAGCTCCATCTGGAAAATGTACTTGTATTCCAGCTTTACGTAATATTTTAGTGCATCGATCTCCCAAATGAGCAAGAATGCGACGTACATGCCATAGATATCTTTCAATTAAGATACCACCACTAAATGCCCGGACAGCGGCATATTGTATCGGAGCACTAACTGATGTATATGTTTCACTGGCAACAGCTGCCATGGCATCTATCAACCAATCAAATTCAGGTGGAAACGCAAATGTTCCCAACCGCCATCCACCGGCCCCACACCATTTGGACAGGCCTGAACTGGTAATCGTTCCTTCAGGGTAAAACCGTGCAATTGAAATATGTTTTCCTTTAAAATGTAATTGTCCATAAATTTCATCTGAGAGAACAATCATTTCATATTTTCTTGCAATGTTGGCTAATTTTTTAAGCTCATCTGTAGAATAAGTGCAACCATCGGGATTTGAGGGATAATTAAGAACTAATAAACGAGGTTTATATTGATCGTCCTCGCTTAATAGAGCATCATTAAGTTGTTTATGAGTTATTCGCCATTTATTTTCAAATGAAGTATGAATAAGCTTAATGTTCCTTCCTACAATTTTTGCCTGTGGGGCATAGGATACCCAGCATGGGGCTGGTAGAAAAACATCTCCATAATAAACCATCAGTAATATAAACATCAATTCTTTGGATCCTGGTCCTATAAGGACATTATTTGATTTGATGTCAACATTATCTTTTTGACGGTGGAAATGAGCAACAGCTTTACGTAATTCTGCCAATCCTTTGACAGGAAGGTAATCTTTTTCATGGGCATGCATTTTTAATGATTCAACAACAGAAGCGGGTACAGGAAATGGTGACTGGCCAAGTCCCATACGATAAATTGTCTTCCCGTTATTATTCAATTTGTTGCTTAATTCATTGATAGCGAGAGTGGGAGATTGATTGATTCCCCTAATATTCAAATTCAGACTTATGTGTTTTTTTTTCATTTTCTGTTTTAATTGATGCTGCTTTACAATATTTGAGGTATTGAATTGCTAATAACTTGTTTATAGTAACGATAATTTAGCCTATAAGTTACTAAATATATGTTAGTTTCCCACTATGAAGGTTATCATTTATATTTTTATCAATATATTGATAATCAATAACCAAAGCCCAACTTAATGCTCGGACCCTATTCCAATATAAAAGGCAATCGGGGCATCTTATAAAAAGTATTTTCAAATAAAAAATAAGGGATAGTTATTGCATTACGGTATTAATACGTATTATTGACTGTGTCGATCAGGATTAACTATGAGTAAAGTGGACTATCAATGCTCAAATTATGATTTGCTATGGCAAGCAATGGTCGGGTTAAAACTCCGTAAGGACAAGCTTGCTCACAATATCCTTCACAGTTTAAACACAAATCCGGTTTCCCACCCGGGAGTTCCTGATATTTCTGCATAGCATATTTTTCCTGTCGCTTGTTTGCAAAGTAATAGTTATACCTCAAAATAGTATTTACAGGAACATTGTGTGGACATTTTGATTCACAAATATTACAACCAATATGACAATTTAGTATACCATAATTTTGGACATATTGATCCAAGATAGTTTTTCCCTGTGCTGTAAGTTTTTTCCCTGAAAGAGGAATAACACTTTCAATATCATTAAAATTAAGAAATGAGTATAGTACCGTACTCACTTTTGAGTTTTCCAGTACAAAGGGAATCGTGATATCTCTTAAAAGCTCATCCTCACTTTTGAGTTTGTTATCCTTAATATAGTTTTTTAAATGGTCGCCATAAATTGTGAATTTGTTTTCAACATCTGTTGCCCATTCAGGAAAGGGCATGCTATCTTTTTTGAATTGTTCACGATATACATTAATAAGATCTAATTTAGCCAAAGGGTTTGATTTCATTATTGTGGTACCAATATTCTTCTTCTTGCAAAGTGATAAAATACGATTCCCCTCAGATTGGTTAATTACATTATAGACTAACAGAAAAGCATCAAATCTGCCATCGTCTATTGCAGTTCCTAAAATTTGTTCCATGCTTTCCGTTGGAATATCTTCACGCCAATTATGTCCGTGACATGAAATTCCAACATATTTCACCTTTCCTTCAGTCTTAAGCTGATCCATGGCAGAATGGAAATATTCATTCTTTACGATTTCGGAATTGGTCGCCTCATGGATCATTAAACAGTCAATATAGTCCGTTTGTAATCTTTCCAAACTTTTTCTAACTCTGCCGAGAACATCTTCCGTTGTGGTAAATGCGGGCCTGGACCATACTTTAGTAGTCAGGAAAATATTTTTTCGATTAAAATCTTTTAGGCATTTCCCAATCATTTTTTCGTTATTCCCCCCACCATATATTTCAGATGTATCAATATAATTTACACCTGACTTTAATAAAGCTTTCAGGACAGATTCATTTAAAATGGTACCACAACCAATATCTGATACTTTAAATCCTGTCCGTCCAAGTGTTCTATATTCCCTTATTTGGGGCAGTTCATTTTCCTGATCCTGAATTGGGCTTGCAAGGCCATCATTTCCTAATAATCCGGCTCCTAAAAAGCCTAAAGAGGTATTTCTAAGAAAATTCCTGCGGTTTAATCTACTTTTTTTCATGATGTAGGCCTTCAAATCATATTCACTATAAGTTACAACATTTGAAATAAGAAGCCAAATATATCTTTTGAGAGCACAATCATGTGACAGGACCGAGCGTAAAGAAAATAGCCAGTGGCTGATTTTAGTGAGGAGGAGGGGCTGAAGTGAGAAGCCCCAATCGGATGATTGAGGCCATAAAAAGTTTTTAATCCTGTTTAATTTCCGGATCAGCATCCTCCACTTTCACATCTTGCTCTCCACATCCTTTTCTGTATTTCTCATGATACTTTGACCTCCACTTACTCCTGCTATGGTCAGTTCCTTTACCACGCCCCGGGCCAAAACCGGATAACAATATTTTTGAGAGAATAAAAATACCGGCAGTTTGCCAGTAAGTTAATACTGGTCCGTTGAATAATTCAGGGATTAATGCATTCCAGAGTAGCATAACCACCCATACAAAGATGAACATTGCTCCAATACCAAGGATTCCAAATCCTGTATACTTCAAAACTTTTAATGTTTTCATTTTATTTACTTTTTAATTGATTATACAAATGTTTAAGGCGGTTTCTAAGCTCAATGACCGCATATCTCTTGCGTGAAATAAGGGTATTTACTCCAACTCCTGTCATTTCCGAAATTTCGTTGAAGCTCATCTCCTCAAATTCATGCATGATAAATACCTCGCTTTGCTCTTCCGGGAGATCATCAAGAGTATTATCGATGGTTTCCCAGATGATTTGTTTTAGTTCTACATCTTCAGGCGTATCTCTAAGGTCAGGAAGTATATCATCAAGCGATAAAGGGCCTTCCTTACTACTGTTATTTAGATAAGTAATATGCTTCCCTTGTGTTTTCCTTTTCCTAAACCTGTCAGTGATCTTATTATTTGTCACTGTATAGAGCCAGGATCTCATATTTTCTATTCGGCTCAACTCATTAAATCCTCTGGTAAGTTGGTAAAAGACATCCTGCAGTATATCTTCTGCTTCATAGTTTTCGGGAATCCGTTTCCGAATATACCCAAGGAGACTGTCACGTTCTTCGGTATATGTTTTCCCTATTCTATCCTGATCTTTTGGCGACATATTTATATGCTTCTATCTTCTAAGACGAATAAGGTAAGGCGATATTTTAAATAATTAAAAGATTTTTCATTTATTTATATGTAATTCAGAAATAGAAATAGATTGGTTAGTAAAAATAAGATTGAATTATGTAGTTTCCTAAGGTTTACTTTCATGCCTTAATCTTTGGGTTAAATTAAGGGACACGAGTGACAAACCAAAGGAAAAGGTGTTAAACCTTAGTGGGTTAGGCTAGTTTTGAATGGATTGAAATAGATTCGTAATGTGAATGGTAAGATAAGATGAATTAGTTGAAGAGAACCAAAGCTTTGCGATTTAGGAAAAGGCTAATTGTAATTACAATTTAATGATTTTGAATCATTCTTTTTGACCTGCTTGAATGGGTTTTTCAGGTCTTAGATTAATAGCAAAACTCTTGATAATTGGATTGATTGCCCCATCAATATCCAACCAGCCATAGTAACTTTTATTTTCCAAACGTAACCTTATAGGTATATAGTTATTCCCTTGTTTATAATCCCAATAGCACCCACCCTCATTACTGTCATAATTTATGGTTCCATGCTGCACCCATCGCCATCGCATATTGCCATCTATGATTTCTTCATCAATCATTGGTTGGACATCACAAGGACAGAAGATACAGGATGAAGGCTGACGATAAATAATTGATCCTGCATGAAAACCTACAATATAAGTTGTATCAAAGTATTTCCAATACCCATCTTCATGGTAAAAACCTGGCCATTTTTTGCCAGCAATCTCAAAATCAAAAATGTCATCATTATTTATATCAATCTTATATGTAAACTCTCCTCTTATTAGTTCAATCCCATTATCATCAAAAGTAGTATCATAGGTATAATGCAAGGTAGTATCTGGATCAATATCAACATATAATATAGAATCTAGCAAGGTAGGAACATTATTGTTTTCAACTTCACTAATATCATCTTTGGAACAACTGGATATAATGATCAAACTAAAACACTGAAATGCATTTCTACTATTTTAGGTGGTTGTATCCTGCAAGTTACAACAAATGAAAGCTAAAGTCAAAGGAATTTATAAGGAGTGACAAATAGGGGACAGGACCAAGCGTAAAGAAATTAGCCAGTGGCTGATTTTAGTAAGGGGCCAGGCTGAGGTGAGGAGCCCCAATCATATGATTGAGGCCAGATTGATAACTTAAAACTAAGCACTTACAACTAAAAACTCTTTTAGGAGATCCATTCCCCAACAACTTCCGGGCTTAGTCCCTTCAGACCAAGTTTGTTTTTCTTGTTGTATCCATTCAAATCATTGGCCAGTTTACCGGGCTTTTCCAGTTCTTTTATTTTGGCAACTGTGGTATAGCCCAGTGCCTTTATTGGATCAATCCATTCAGATGGTATTCCTGCCTCCAAGTACTTATCATTTGAATCCACCTGCTCTTTCTTTTCAGCTCGCATTTGCGGGAAGAATATAACGTCCTGAATGGAATGGGAGTTTGTCATAAGCATGGTGAGCCTGTCAATTCCCACACCCAGGCCTGCTGTGGGAGGCATGCCTAACTCTATGGCTTTCAGAAAAGCTTCATCTAGCACCATGGCTTCCTCGTCGCCTCGTTTGCCCAGTGTTAACTGGTCCTCAAAGCGCTGACGCTGGTCAATGGGGTCGTTCAATTCAGAGAATGCATTGCACAGTTCCTTGCCATTTACAATGGCTTCAAAACGTTCTACCAGGCCTTCCTTCTCTCTATGTTTTTTCGATAGGGGAGACATCTCCACAGGGTAATCGGTTATAAATGTGGGTTGGATAAGATTGGGTTCTGTTGTTTCTCCAAAGATCTCGTCAATCAATTTCCCTTTACCCATGGTATCGTCAATCTCTACACCAAGTTTTCGTGCGGTTTCTGCCAGGTCTTTTTCTCCCATATCAGAAATATCAATACCGGCATGTTCCTGGATGGCTTCAAACATGGTCAATCGTTTCCATGGACGTTTGAAGTCAATAACTTTTTCACCCACCTTCACTTCGGTAGTTCCATGCAGGTCCAGGGCAACCTTTTCGATCATCTCCTCAAAGAGGTTCATCATCCAGTAATAGTCCTTGTAGGTGACATAGATCTCCATTTGTGTGAACTCCGGATTGTGATATCGGTCCATCCCCTCGTTTCGAAAATCCTTTGCAAACTCATATACTCCATCAAATCCACCGGCTATTATCCTCTTCAGGTATAATTCATTGGCGATCCTCAGGTATAAGGTTTGGTCGAGGGTATTGTGATGGGTCTTAAATGGTCGGGCTGCTGCACCACCGTAGATGGGTTGTAAAATGGGTGTTTCTACTTCAAGATATTCCTTTTTGTTTAGAAACTCACGCATGGAGTTAATTAATTTTGAACGCTGCACAAAGGCTTTCCGAACCTCCGGATTAACCACCATGTCCATGGAGCGGTTCCTGTATCGCTGTTCCGGATCGGTGAAGGCATCCCAGGTTTTTCCATCTTTGGTTTTTACAATAGGCAGAGGGCGCAAGGATTTTGTAAGAATTGTAAACTCTTTCACATCGATTGATATTTCACCAACCTGGGTCACAAATACATTTCCTTTGACTCCTATGATGTCACCTATATCAAGCAATTTTTTGAAAACCATGTTGTACATGGTTTTATCTTCCCCATCACATAGGGTATCTCTTCTGAAATATGCTTGAATCTTCCCCTGGCTATCCTGAAGTTCAATGAAAGAAGCACTACCCATTATTCGGCGACTCATTATTCTTCCCGCCAGGCAAATATCCTGGAAATTATTTTTTTCTGCGCTATAATTTTTAAGGATTTCTTCCGAATATGCATTTACAGGATACTCTTCAGCAGGATAAGGGTTTATTCCTAGTTCCCTTATCTGCTCTAACGATTTTCTTCTTATTTGCTCCTGTTCACTGAGTTCGTTATAGTTCATTTTCGTCTGTTAAATTTTTTGCAAAGATATGATAAAAAGGGGATTATTTCGAATAGGGAATAGCTTGTATTTATTGAACTTTATCGCATAGTTTTTTGCATCTAAATGCCTTGTATATTTATTCAAGTCTGATTCTCACTGAGTTTCGATATTTTGTAAAATGACCAACATTTCGCTCATTCTAAATTATTATATTCTGATCGATGTGTTCAACTATTTAGTACCTTTGCAGGATGTTTTTTTGAATGATTGGAACCATGAGTGAGAGTAGAGATAATGTTGAGAAAAGGAGGCGTTTGCCAGAGTGGTTCAGGATGGAGAGAGCGAAGGGAGAGTCATATTCGAAAGTAAAGAACCTTGTTAATAGGAATCATCTAAATACCATCTGTACCAGCGGCAATTGCCCGAATATTGGAGAGTGCTGGAATGCAGGAACCGCCACTTTTATGATCCTGGGTAATATTTGTACCCGGTCCTGCAAGTTTTGTTCGGTGACCACAGGTAAACCTTTGGCCATAGATAAGAATGAACCCAACCGGCTGGCAAATGCAATCCGGATCATGAAGCTAAAGCATGCTGTTTTAACCTCAGTTGATAGGGATGACCTGGAAGACAAGGGTTCTTCATTCTGGGCAGAGATTATTGGGACGATTAAACAGAAAAACCCCGGTGTAACTCTGGAAACTTTGATCCCAGATTTTGATGGCAAGGAAGAATATTTACTCAATATAGTAAATGCTGGACCAGAGGTGGTTTCACATAACCTGGAAACCGTTCGCAGGCTCACACCTCAAATCAGGAGTCGGGCAAAATACGATAGAAGTCTCAGTGTATTGGAGTATCTAAGAAAAATGGCTTGTGTAACAAAATCAGGGATCATGCTGGGTCTGGGAGAAACAAGAGATGAAATTCTTGAGACAATGGATGATCTGATTGCTGTGGGATGCAAGATTTTAACCATTGGTCAATACCTGGCCCCAACGGCTTCTCATGTCCAGGTACAGGAGTATATTGCACCCGAAGTATTTGAAGAATATAGAAAGGAAGGGCTCAAAAAGGGCTTTGCCTTTGTGGAAAGCAGTCCGCTGGTGAGATCTTCGTATCATGCGGAGAAACACATTAATGCATAGGAAG
>JASJGS010000215.1:0-15368 GCA_033791445.1 Bacteroidales bacterium
TTTTTTTCTGTACATATTTCAAGTATTTTATATTTAACACAATATGCTATCATATTAAATAGAATAAAAATGATGCCAAACTATTGGTTTTTACCGATGAATTTCATTCAAGTACGAATTGTTTTGAAAAATGATAGTTTAGAGAAGACTAATAAGATCAAATTCCAGAATTAACTTAAAGATTTTAACCTTAAAGATTTATTAGCGGAATTATTGAGTTTGAGAGATAGTCAAGCCAAAATCAAATCTATCCCGGCCTCTATAAATTCATTTTTAAATGAAGATTCCAAATCCTTATTGGTTGCAATATGCTGTATGTCTGACGTATAGCATATATTAGTAAGCTTAGTTCTACCAAATTTACTAGAATCGGATACAATGAATACATCCTGGGCTTTTTGGATAATATAATTGGATATTTCAGCCCTGAAAATATCACGTAGAGTGAATCCGGCCTTGGATGTATAGCCATCAATTCCTATAAAAGCCTTGTCAATGTTTATTTGGTCTATGCAGGCTTTGGTTATTTTCCCTACCATAGTTTCACTATCGTGCTGGTAAATTCCTCCAAGGATGATGATATTGGCCTGCTCATTTTTACGAAATTGCCGGGCAATATAGACGTTGGTGGTAATGATCGTCACTTTCTTGATTTTTAGCAGTTCCCTTGCCAGAAGAACATTTACAGAGCCAGATTCGATGAGTATTGTTTCTCCTTCACTTACGTAAGAGGAAAGCTCTCTGGCAATTCTGAGTTTCCTTTCATAATTCACACCCAGTCGATTGGAAAGATCATCCGCATCTTTTAAGACGGCACCTCCATGAACGCGCTTTAACAGACCTTCCGATTCAAGGAAATTAAGATCCTGCCGAATGGTAACCGATGATACTTTTAAGAGCTCCGAGAGACTGTTAACAGAGGTCTCCTGGTTCTCACCCAGAATCTTAAGAATACTGTTTTGTCTTTTGTTTAGCATAACTTACTCCAATGTCAGTGCTGCAGCTCCAATAACTCCGGCATCATTACCCATATTGGATACTACTATATCAATGGGATCATAGAGCATATCCCTGGCCAAATCATAAAAAGTTGATTTAATTTTGTCCAGGTAAAAATCGCCCCAGTTGGTTAATCCTCCGCCCAAAACAATCAGGGGTGGATTTAAGGCCTGGAAAATGTTATACAGTGCCAAACCTACATAATACCCGCTATCGAGGATAACTTCCTTAGAAACCGGATCATCCATATCCAGTCCTTGTTTCAAAACCTGTCCACTGAGTTTTGCCATATTGAAGTTTTCAGGAAGATTAAGTTTGCTAATCTTGCCCTGTTTTAACTTTTGTTCAAAAAGATAGGGGAGGGCCATCCCACAGGCACAAGCCATTAGACACCCTTTGTTTCCACAGGTGCATAGAAGTTCACTACGGGGTTCAACAATCATGTGGCCAAACTCACCGGCTGTACCCGTAACACCCCGATACAGTTTTTGGTTTATAATGATACCTGCACCAATTCCTGTACTTATTGTTAGGAAAATCATATCCTCATATCCCTGTCCGGCTCCAAATTTAAATTCACCATATGCCTGGGCATTGGCATCATTGTCGAGCAATACCGGGATATTGAAATGTGCCTGAACAGCATCACGAAGTGGATAATTTTTGAAACCTTTCAGGTTAGAAGTGGTTATCATCACGCCATCGCGATAGCGAACATGGCCGGCACACCCCATTCCAATGCCTGCCAGATCAGACTCTTGTAGATTATTTCTTTGAATTAATTCCTGGATATTTTCGGCAATCATCAGCACCCTGCCTTCCTCGTTTTCGGTTACATGGGCACAGGTACGTATTTTATCCAGAATTTTCCCCTTTTCACTTACCAGGGAAATAGCGCATTTGGTTCCCCCAATGTCAACCCCGCAAAGTATTTTGCTCATAGACTATCAGCTTAATGAATGCTCAGTTCTCGCAATAATATCATCTTGTGTATCGGGCGATAAGTTAGTAAAAAACGCAGAATATCCAGCAACTCTGACAATCAGGTCCCTGTATTTTTCAGGATTTTCTTTGGCTGCCAAAAGTGTTTCTTTAGTAACAATATTGTATTGAACATGCCAGCCTTTCAATTTCTCAAAAAAAGTACGAATGATGGAAATAAGTTTCAACTTGTCAGACTCCTTTTTTATGGTTGCCGGGGAGAGTTTTTGGTTCAGGAGAACGCCACCCATGATTTTGTCTGTTGGCAGCTTTGAAACAGACTTGAAGGTAGCTGTAGGGCCCAATACATCTGTACCAGAGGAAGGTGAACTGCCTTCAGCAACTGGTGTGAAAGCTTTCCTGCCATCGGGTGTGGCCGGAACTACTGACCCGCTTGGAACATTGGCAGAAATACTGGATGTACCAGCATAGTATTTGCATCCAATTGGTCCACGCTTGTAGCGGGTAGTATGATAGTTTTCCAATTCATCGATAAACTCCATATAGGCATCTCTTAATAGGAGATCTACATAATCTTCGTCATTACCATATTTTGGGGCTGTATTTAAAAGCAATTGCCTGATTTCTTCCCCTTTTTCACCTTCAAAATCGCTTTCTATAGCAGATATGAGTTCTTCTTTTGTCAACTTTCCATCTTCAAAAACTAATTTCTTAATAGCCGCCAACGAATTTCCAAGATTTGCTATTCCCACCTGAAGACCTGATACAAAATCATATTTTGAACCGCCTTCCTTAATGGTTTTTCCTCGCTCAATGCAGCTATCAACAAAGGCTGAACACAATATGTCAGGCACATTCTCCTCCAGGGCTGTATCCACTGCTGTATCAATTTCAACCGTTTTGCGGGTATAATACCTGATCTGTTGTTGCCAGGCTTTGAAAAGGTCATCATAGGATGTAAAATCTGTAAAGTTTCCGGTACCCTTTTTAAATGTCTTTCCTGATGGCTTATCCAGCCCATTATACAAGGAGGCCAGAAAAACCCGCATGAGGTTCAAAAAGCTCATTCCGGTGCATCGGTAGCCCCATTTGCCAGGTACTGCAATCTCAATGCATCCTATAGCAGAATAATTGTATGCATCCTCAGTCTCTACACCAAGCTTAATGAGTTCAGGTATAACAATCTCATCGTTGTTAAAGGAGGGCATGCCAAATCCCTTTTCAATGGCATCAATGCAAGCCGACATAAATTCATTGCTGATATTCTTATGAAACCGAACGGAAAGGTTGGGTTGGGTCAACTTCATTTTACCTACCGAATCCAAAATAAGAAAACTCAAATCATTTACCGCATCTTTTCCATCAATCGTTTGGCCTCCAATGGTTACATTTTGATACAATGGACCACCAGCCGAAAAGCGAGTATGCGACCAGGGACGTATTTTATTGACGGAAAGCAACTTGATCCATGTGTTTTCCAGAAGTTCGGATGCAAATTCCTCCGTAATAGTACCTGTAATCCGGTCATTTTTATAAAATGGGGAGAGGTATTGATCCATTCTTCCCAGTGAGACGGAATGGCCGTTGCTTTCTATTTGAAGAACAAGCTGCACAAAATAAGTCAGCTGCAAAGCCTGGTAAAAGTTTTGTGGGGGATTTTCGGCTATCTGTTCACAATTATCAGCGATTGTTAACAATTCCTTTTTTCTTTCCTTATCAGTCTCATTCATACTGAGCGAAAGGGCCAAATCCCTGTACCTTCGAATAAAATCCTGCAATGCCCGGATGGAAAGATCCAGGGATGTGTAGAAATGATCTTTTCTTACTCCTTCCTGTTCAAACCGCTTTACTTCTTTGTGATAATGCTTTATTTCCTGGAGATATCCACTCAAACCCATCGATAGTATTTTGTAAAAATCAACCGCTATATGTGCATCTCCTGAGGTAAGATTACCGGTTGCTTTAATAATGGCAGAATCCTGCAAATCACGCAATTCCTGAGACATATTTGCCCTGCCACGATCCCAGAGGACTTTCCCTTTCCACCAGTCAGCAATTTCAAGCAACTCCTTTTTATGCTCATTTGTAATGAAGAAAGCATCTCCCGGACGGGTATCTAGTTCATCCATTTCCTCCGATAGCCAGTCTACTGCGTATTCAGGAAAAATAGGGGCCGCCCTATGCTGTGACGATTGATTTCCAACAATAAGTTCACCCTCGTCAATAAAAATAGACATCTCTTTAAGGGTCTTTTCCAACGCCAATGCCCTTTTAATTATAACCGATTTGTCTTCGTTTTCCTTGTAAATTTGGGTGTAGAACCTTGCTCTTTCGGTACATACAGATGGTTTTGTACTAAGTACTCTTTCTCGCAGATTCGATATTCTTTCTGTAATTTCTGATGTTTTCTTTTCGATGATCATATACTCCTCAATTTTACATGCTAATACTTATGATACAAATATAATAGATTTACGTATGAAAGCCAATTTAGTTTCATGTAAAATACATTTCGTTAATAACAGGTGTTTCCATTAATATTAATCAAGTTTGATAAGGCTTTAAAAACTTGGTATAGCATTTGCACTAAGTATATTGATAACACAAGCGTTCACTTAAATATATATGTCATGAAAAAAATAATAACTACCATAATTCTCCTGGCAATGTTAGTACCCTCCATCAAAATGTTGGCACAGGTACAGCAGGAGGAATACCTGGGTCTGCCAGGTGATAATCTAAATCTTTATGCCGTTATGAAATTATTTCAGGAGTCTGAAACCCTTGAAGGTTTCGAGAAAAGCCTGAATGATGAGAATTCCAGGATAAACAACCTTGACCTGAATGGTGATAACTTTGTTGATTATATCAGAGTGCTAGACTATGCTGATGAAAAAGTTCATAACATTGTAATGCAGGTTGCTATTAACAGCATGGAAAATCAGGATGTTGCTGTTTTTATTGTACAGGAATATTCAGACGGACAGGTTCAAATACAATTGATTGGGGATGAAAAATTGTACGGCAAGAACTATATTGTTGAACCCATTTCTGATGATCCACTTGCCGGACTGACACCCAATCCAGGATATGTAGGTAATACTGCTAGAAATGAAGTGGTTATAACCACGACCTATGAGATCGCAAGATGGCCTGTGGTAAGATATATTTATCTTCCCAACTACGTTGTATGGCGCTCAGCATGGTATTGGAATTATTACCCCTCATACTGGCATACATGGAAACCATATTACTGGCATTACTATTACGGGTATCATTACAACTGGTATAATAGTTATTATAGCTATTATCGCCGTGGTCACTATCCACGCTATAATCGCTGGAACGACTTCTATTATAGTGGTAAGCGTTCACATTCCAGATATGTAAGTAACAGAATAAAGTCTGGGGATTATAATAACACCTATTCCAAGCCAAATCAAAGAAGGCACGGGGAAGCGCTCTATGCCAGAACGAACCCGAAGCAAAGCACATACCGAACAGGTCAAGCCACAGGGAGGAACATGGCAAGAAGTTCAGACAATCAAATAAATCAGAAAAGACAATCTACAAGTACAAACACCAATTATGCACGTAGAACTTCTACCGCTTCTACCAGGTCTGCTGCAAAACTGAGCTCAAGGCAAAGTGCTGGTTCAGCAAAAAAGTCGACGGATGGATTCAACAAATCAGGGAACAATCGTAAAGCAGTCCAGAGTTCTGTAAGAAGCAGAACAAATAGCAATGCAACAAGAAGCATAAGCAACTCCAGGAGCAGTGGGAGCAATAAGTCTGGAACAGTCTCAAAAAGTAGGTCAACCAGTAAACCAACTGCTACCAAAGCTAGTTCGTCCAGAAACAGGAACTATGGAAGCAGCAAGTCTGGAACAGTCTCAAAAAGTAGATCAACCAGTAAACCAACGGCCACCAAAGCTAGTTCGTCCAGAAGCAGGAACTATGGAGGCAGCAAGTCTGGAACGGTCTCCAAAAACAGGGCAACCCCTAAACCAGCTGCAACCAGAGCAAGCTCGTCAAACAACAGGAATAACGGAAGCAGTAAGTCAGGAACAGTCTCAAAAAGCAGATCAAGCAGTAAACCAACTACAGCCAAATCTGGCTCGTCCAACAACAGGAGCAGCGTAAAAAATAAATCTGCATCCAGGTCAAATAGCAATGGAAAAGAGAAGTAGGCTTAATTTATAATAAATACACAAGGGCTTAATGTATATGACAAGAAAGGCGGATTCTCATAAATGTGAGGTCCGCTTTTATTATATAGAGAATGGTATTCCAGAAAAAAAAGAATTTTTTGTCCCGGAAATCAAGGCATTCTAATCCTGTTCTTGCACTAGAATAGCGATAAACATACACCCGTTTACCCTAATTGTACCTCACAGTAAAGCCGGCACTTATTAACTTCCTTAACGGCATCAGAATCTTCTGGTATTCGATATTCCAATTCTACCACCGCTGGAAATTTATATTTTTTGTCACGCATTAGCTGAAGTGCTTGTTTAATGGGTGTATCACCGTTTCCCCAGGGCAGGTTGGCTTTGCCATTTTCGGGTGTTTGACGGTCCTTAATATGCATACTCAAAATACGATTGTGCTTGTCTTTAATAAATTCTAATGCATCTGTATTTCCAGCCGCAACATAGTGCCCAAGATCCAGGTTTATTCCATTGTATTTAGACTGTTTTAAGGCAGTATCCCAAAAAGTTGGAGTTTGTTGCTCATGGCCATGATATCCAACATAAATATCATGCTTTTCACCCAGGTCTCCTAATTTTTGGGTCATAGCATCATCACTGGGATGTTCCAATGTAACATGACTTGCACCCAGGGCTTTTGCAGCACGCATGCCCCAATCCATTTCTGCATCCGTATTGTTTTTTCCGAAAGCACTTGGTTTAAATGCAAAGATGGAAACTCCGGCATCATTATACATTTTCCTGAGCTCAATAAATTTATCCATGGAAACTGTTGATCGCCAATGGATAACTTCTCTATTATAGGCTTCCATTTGTTCTTGCATTTCGGCCAATTCTTTTTGCTGGCTATCACTTAAGGTTTCACCACTGCGTTTTGCTCGCATGAGCGTATAAAAGGCACGACGATCAAGTGGATTTTCCGGTTTCCCGGCATAAGCTTCAGCTGGGTCACCCATAAGTTCAATGGCACTGATGCCACTTTCCAATACATATTTTAAAGTAGCCTCCGCACTTTGGTCAGGCATACTCCGGTAGGAATAAGTAATTACTCCAATCTGGACTCCCTTAACCAGAGAATTTGGTTTTTTCAGAGACTTTAAAAAGGCAGGTGCTCCAAAAAGTGATGGGCCACTCAGGGCTACACCTGCAGCTAATGCTGCTGAGGATCCTATAAATTTTCTCCTGCTCAGACTTTGGTTGTTTTTTTTCATGATTTGATAATAAGTTTGCTTGTTATTTCTTAGAATTTATCTACTCTTTTATTTCATAAATCCTCACATACTCAAAAATAAATTCCTGGGGAAATATGGAATCATCAATGCCCTGTTCTCCGCCCCAGCTGCCACCAATAGCAAGATTTATCAATAAATACTGTGCTGCATCTTTAAAAGGCCAGGCATCCACACCCTCTCCCGGATCACTACAAGAAAAGTATTTTATATCATCAAAAAAGAAATCAATATGGTCTGGATACCATTCAATTGCGTATACATGGAAATCTTCCCATGGTTTCTTCACTACAAGTTTGCTTCCTATGTTATTTCCATTCATGTGATTGTATTTCCTGGTATGAATATTCGCATGGATATGAGTAGGATCATAGCCCACAAATTCAAGTATATCAATCTCACCACAGACAGGCCAACCAAGGTCTTTTATATTGGTACCAAGAGTCCATATAGCAGGCCAGACTCCAATTCCGTGTGGTATTTTTGCTTTGACTTCAATGCGTCCATAAGTAAAGTTATGCTTTCCCTTCGTATTTAGACTGGCTGATGTATAATCCGCACCTTTATACTTTTCTTTAATTCCGCGAATATGAAGTTTCCCATCTTTAACCTCAGCATTTTTTACTCTTTTCTCAGTATAATACTGTGCTTCCTTATTCCGAATAAATCCAACCTCATGATTCCACTTGTTATAATCAGGCAGTCCCTCATAATTAAACTCGTCTGACCATACCAATTCAAATTTTTCAGCAAATGGGGCGATAGGTTCATCTGTATTTACATCAGGTGAAGATAGTAGCGCTATCAATGAAAGAAAAATTACATTTAACAACATCCTTTGTAGGTATAATGAAGTTTAACAACAGGATACTAAATTAGGGAAATTATAAGATTTTATAAGGTTTATATGAATAAACTGATTTTATGCTATTGATAGTTTTCCCGATAATTCATTGCCCCATAGGAAGGTATACCCGGTGCGAGAATAAAATCAACTTACCCAAGCCCCATTGGTAAAAATTAAGTCTTCCCTGCCTGCCGGCAGGCAGGGACAGGCGTTCGACTGAGCTCACGCCGAAGGCTCAGACTGACCATGTATTTTGTCTATTTATAGTCATCGCACAGAGTTTCGCAAAGGAGCGTTGAGACGACCATAGTTGTAATAGCCCTAAAGGGGCGAGATATCTTTAGCATCGGGCTAGAGCCCGATGCTAGAATAATATCAAATTACACAAGCGCCATCGGTGCGAAATAAGTTTTTCAAAAAGAACACAATTTTACGTATTAATTTTTTACTTTAGTTCAACTATTATTCAACCCAATATTTAGGATTATGAAATTATCAAAACCATTCCAAAACCTTCTATTTTTGATACTTATTACACTATTTAGTTTAAGTAAAAGTCCAGTATTTGCCCAGAATACTATAACATCGCCTGAACAATTTTTCGGTTTCCAGATGGGAGAAGACAGAAAAATAGCCAGGTGGGATAAGATCGTTGAATATTTCTATAAGCTTGAGAACGAAAGCGACAGGTTAAAAGTAATAAATATGGGTGCATCATCGGAGGGACATCCATTTTTGGTATTGGTAATTTCCTCACCCAATAATTTAGAAAACCTGGACAAGTTACAGGAGATTAATAAGGCAATTAGCGATCCAAGGCTTGTTTCTGCAGAAGATATTGATAGCTATATTGAATCTGGAAAGGCAGTTATCTTTCAGTCTATGAGTTTGCATGCTTCTGAAGTGGGAGGAACTCAAATGACGCCTGAACTAAGCTTTGATTTACTTTCAAGAAATGATTCCAAAACCAATCAAATTTTAGATAATGTCCTGTTTTTTATGATCCCCTGTATGAATCCTGATGGTCAGGTTATGATTACAGATTGGTATAGGGAAACGGTTGGAACAGAATATGAAGGACTAAGAATGCCTTATCTATATCATAAGTATTGCGGCCATGATAACAACCGTGATGGTGACTATTTAAACCTCCCTGAATCAAAATATATTGCAAAGGCTATGTTTGTTGATTGGCTACCGCAAGCCTATATTGATCATCATCATATGGGATCTTATGGAGCCCGTTTTTACGTACCTCCCTATTGCGACCCTATTCGTCCATATGCTGATCCCCTGGTTTGGAGAGAAATTAGCTGGTATGGCTCTCATATTGCTTATAAATTAGAGGAACAAGGTTTTCAGGGCGTATTAAATGCGGCACAATTTGCTGGATGGGGTCATTTTGGTTGGCACTGGATCACTCCATTTCATAATATAGCTGGAATGTTAACAGAATCGGCAGGTGTTCAATTGGCTACCCCTGTATATGTTCACCCTGACCAGCTCAGGGCTAATACCAGGATGTTTCCCGAATATGAAGCTCAATCTACCTTCCCAAATCCATGGCCGGGAGGATGGTGGCGATTGAGGGATATTGTTGAACAAAAGAAATCATCCGCATGGTCTCTACTTGAATTTGCTTCCCAAAACAGGGAAACAATACTTAATACAGCCTATCTAAAAGCAAAAAATCAAACAGAACGCGGTGCAACGGGCGATATTAAATCTTTTATTGTTCCATTCAATCAACATGATCATTTAACATCCATAAAAATGATCAATACCTTATTGCAATCAGGGATAGAAATTAAAAAGGCCAATTCCGATTTTGTGGTACAGGATATGATGTATCAGAAGGGATCATATATAATATCCCTGGCACAACCTAAAATGGGCCTAATCAGGAATTTACTGGCAGAAACCCACTATGCTGATAACTCATGGACCCGTAAAGAAAATGGCACCCCAATTTATCCATATGATCTTGCCACTCATACCATGTATGAATTTATGGGAGTGAGGGTAGATGCTAAAGCGATGAATGTTGAAGGCGACTTTACAATTTTGGATAATCAGGAAAATACAATAGGCAAGGTGGAACAAGGTGAAAAAGGGTATATCATTGATGGTAGGCTAAACAATAGTTATATGGCGGTAAACCTGCTTCTTGAAAAAGGGATTTTTGTTAAAAGGCTTGATAAAGAATACAATTCATTCAGGCCGGGTGATTTTATTTTAAATAAGGCATCACAGGATGAAATAGTTAATATAGCAACTGAAACCGGAGTTGATTTCAATCCTCTTGAGAGTCTTCCAAAAGAAGGATACCATACGATAACTAAAAAGCGACTTGCTTTATTTCAACGCTATGATGGCGGGAATATGGACGAAGGATGGACTCGCTTGTGCTTTGAAAACTTTTCTTTCCCTTATAAATCTTTGATGAGCCAGGATGTTAAAAAAGGGGACTTGAACAAAAAATGGGATGTTATTGTCTTACCGGATGATTCCCCGGAAAGGATTACCGGAATATATGGTAAAAATGCCAGACGAAAACCTGAAAAATATCCCGAGAAATATAAGAGTGGAATTGGAAAAGAAGGCATTAAAGAACTGATAAATTTCGTGAAAAATGGTGGCACTCTGGTCTCATTAGGATCATCGTATGAATTTGTTGTGGATGAGTTTGACCTAAAAATTAGAGATGTTACATCAGGATTGAGTTCAAATGAACTATTTTGTCCCGGTTCTACAATAAAAGCTAGCTTTGACAACACTGATCCCCTTGCTTATGGCATGCCCGACAAAGGACTGGTATTATACCGCTCCAGTCCGGCTTTTGAAATTATTCCAAGTAGAAACAATGATGATTACAAAACAATTGTTAGATATAGCGATAAAGACTTATTAAAAAGTGGCTGGCTAATTGGAGAAAAAGTCATTGCTAAAAAGTCAGCCATGATTACTACTAATTATGGAAAGGGCAAAATCGTAATCGTTGGATTCCGGACTCAACATAGAAATCAAACCGATGGTACTTTCAAATTGTTATTTAATGCGATCATTGAATAATTCTATTGCATCTTACTACATATCCTAAACTGCAGATATACTGATCATTATAAAATTTTTAGATTAATCTTTCATGAATTTTATGTTTCATTATACAATTGTTGTATATTGCAACGTTTATACATAAATACTATTATGGATTTCACCAATCTAACACCCATAACCCAGCCTAAGATAGATTCAGAATGGTCGCAGGCAGATTACCGGGGAGCTCTAAAAGTAAGATTATCAATAGGCCGGAATAGTTATCAGGTACAACCAGGATTATATGAACTTGGGAATCCCGGGCAAGAATCTGAGGTAATTGTAACATCAAACTACAAACTGACTTTTGATATTGTTCGTAAGAATCTGGAAGGGTTAAATGCCTGGATTCTCATTTTACAGACCTATGGCATTAACGTTTGGTGTGCTGCCGGGAAAGGTACTTTTGGTACTGAAGAATTAATAAATCAGATAAACGATACTCAATTGCAATCCTTTGTATCTCACAGGCGCATTATTGTCCCACAATTAGGGGCCCCGGGTGTTTCCGGATACAAGGTAAAAGAAGCAACCGGATTTTCGGTGAAGTTTGGTCCTGTTAGAGCAGAGGATATAAAGGAATATTTGTCGGCTGATTTAAAGAAAAATACCACAATGCGTTCAGTGCAATTCAATTTTATAGATAGGTTAATTTTAACACCGGTTGAAATTGTAAACTCGCTACGATATTTATTGTATGCACTTGTTGCAGTTGTTCTTTTATCTGGAATAACCACAAATGGATATTCACTTTCTGCCATGTGGCAGGAAGGTGTAAAATCCAGTATGTATCTCGTGCTTGCCTATATTGCCGGAGCTTTTATAGCCCCTCTATTGTTACCCTGGTTACCATTCAGACAGTTTGGAGGAAAGGGGCTGGTAGTAGGATTGCTAGCATTTGGATTAATTGCTTTCCTAATTTATCCTGAACAATCAAATTTATTTATAATAGGTTGGTTCCTTATTTCAGGTGCAGTTTCTTCTTTTCTAACCATGAACTTTACCGGGGCAAGCACTTATACATCGCTTAGTGGTGTTCGAAAAGAAATGCGAACCTTTGTACCTTTGCAAATCACACTGATTATTAGTGGTTTAACGCTTATTGTTTTGTCAAAACTTATATAAAATGGATAATCAGGTATATTTGAGAAATGTGGCTACATTAGAATATGATTCATCTAAATGCATTGGATGTAAAATGTGCATTGAGGTTTGTCCACACAATGTTTTCAGGATGATGAGTAAAAAAGCAGTTGTTGTAAATAAAGATAAATGCATGGAATGCGGTGCCTGCGAAATTAATTGCATCACCCATGCTCTGAAAGTTAAACAAGGTGTTGGTTGTGCCGCTGCTGTCATCACAGGATTTATTAGGGGAACCGAAGCCACCTGTGATTGTAATTGTGGGCCCTCTTGTAACTAGCTACTATTTAAATACTTAGGCAATAGAAATGAATAAAAAATTCATACAACAGTTTAGAGAAATAATTCGAATATTTGATCGGGAAATATTCTTTCAGAATAATGCTTCCTGCTGCAATGGAATAAGCTTGGCTCAATGTCATACTTTGCTTGAAATAGAAAAAAACACGGAGATCTCTGTCTCAGAACTGGCAGACAAACTTTCTTTAGATAAAAGCACTGTTAGCCGAACTATAGATGGACTGGTAAATATAAGTTTGGTAGACAGAGTTATTCCAAAAGAAAACCGAAGGAAAGCAATTCTCAATCTTACGGATAAGGGCAAACAGGTTTGCAACTCCATTAACTATACGCATGATACCTATATAAAAAACATGCTTAATGATTTTACTGCCAGTGAACAGGAAGAATTTCTTCGCTTATTCAAAAAACTAACCGGTAATATGATAAATTTAAGACAGGAAAATTAAATTTTTACTATTACGTAATGTTACACCAAGGAGCACAAAGTCTCACAAAAGAGGTTTAACCCCAAAGGGGCGAAATATCTTTTGTATCGGGCATTAGCCCGTTGCTGAAATAAAATTGTACTAACCAAGCTCCATCGGTGCGAAATAAAAATAATCCAATCTTGAATTAGGTCTCTCCTCTCACTAAGGTTCCGTCGAGATAACAATTATTATTAAAAAGTAACGAATAGTTTTGGACAGTAGCCCAGCCTCTCAACTGGATCTTAGCCCCAAAGGGGAGATATATCTTTAGCATCGGGTATAGCCCGATGCTGGAATAAAAAGAAATAGCCCAAGCACCATCGGTGCGAAATAAGTCTTCGACAGGCTCAGACTGACAGTGATTGGATTCTATTTCTTCACAAAGTAGATCTTGAATAGGTCCTCCTTTTCTTGAAGAATCCAATGCTTGAAATTCAGACTGCTAGCTTTATCAATTAAGGGCGCCGGAAGAAAAGGAGCTATAACAAGATAAATCACCTCATCGGGCAATTGGTTCAAATCTGACACCACCTGATTCACTGGATGTTCCCCGGCAGCAAGCATTTCCCGTACATCAAGTTCATTCTTCACTTCTGATTCATTGAACCATGCCGGTTTTTCTGTAGAATATTTCACATCATCGTTGAGTGAAATGGTATCCTGACCCACTTCTTTTCTAAGCAGGTTTATCAACTCCTCCACCTTAATGTTGCCAATTCCGGCAGCCTGTTGCAAGGTGGCGACTTTGGCCACAGTTTTCCTTAAAAAAGGGTTTTTAAGTTTGCTAAAAGTTGGTACTATTGCTATTAAAACATCTTCTAACTGTGGATAGGCTTCAATTAGTTGGAAAACCTTTGTTTTGGGACTAATAACTAGTTTGTTCGTTTCCATGATTATTCTGTGTAAGATAAAATTCTTTGTTCTCCTTCTAATTCCCTATAAACATTCACATTTTGCGAAACTTCCAGTGTGCCCAAATAGCTACCATTTTCACTTCGCAAGGCAAAATATTCGATATGGATCATTTTACCTCCCATGTTTATCCAGAATGGAGCTCTCGTTTCCTTACCGGTTTTGAAGTCGTCAATTATTTTATCCACAATATGGGCACTGGCAGGGGGATGGCAATGGCGCACATCCCGATTGAGAATGGCACGGTTGCGCTGAAAAACTCTTTCTTTTCCCTGTGAAAAGTACTTTACCTTATCATCCCTGTCCACAAAGGTCATATCAACAGGCAGTGTATTTAATATTGCTAATAGTTCTTCCACAGAAAAACTTCCGGAGGGCAATTGTATATTTTCTCCAGATTTGTTAAGACCAGGTAAACTATCTTCTTCTATTCCATCAGGTCTCCAGTCTACAGGAGGATCATACAAACAGAAGCCTATTTCCAACGATTGTTTATTGATCTCATGCCATTCTGCATCAGACAATTTATCCAGTGCCATGGGTAGGAGTATTTCTTCTTCCTTTTGAGTCATATCCACCACACCTTTGACAGCCGGATTAAGAATCAGCTCAGCGGATGCCAGAAGTTCCTCCTTTGTAATGCCCTCCGTTTGTAAGAGCTCCATACCACCCTTTATCAATTCCCTGATCTCATCATGTTTCCCCCACATTACTTTGGGAGGGCCGGTTATATCCTTATTCTCCAGGAATGGGAAAAGTAAGTATTCCTTCCTCTGGTATAGCTTGTCAACATCAAAAAGGCTATTGTATAAGCCACGCAATTTTAATATGGTCTCTTCCAGGTTCGTTTCTGGATATTTCTCAATGTTCACCAGGGTACTTTCAATTTCAGAGGCCACTTTTCTCAACTCCTTATTCTCATGCAAGAACACATCAACGGGATGTCCTTCTGGTATTTCTTTGGCGGCTGACAGATCAATATTACCTTCCAGTACAGCTGAGTGGGCATCACAAAGCCGAAGCACCTCCTCCTGGGGCAAACCCTCATTTATCAACTCCTGCTCTACTTCAACTACCTCTCCATAAGGAATTTGCTTTAAAGTATTTTCTAATTCAGTTTTTACTTTTTGTTCCGATTCACCTTCGTGAAGTCTGAGAATTAACTCTTTGAGTTTTTTCTTTCTGTTTTCTGAATTTTTTATCAGCTCACTCATAATTT
>JASJGS010000216.1:0-13089 GCA_033791445.1 Bacteroidales bacterium
GCATCAAAAATTTCAGGTGGACTACTAAATTTGTTACTTTTGATGAATAAATTATTAAGTCCGAATCTCAAATGGCCAAAAATCCAGTTACAGAAAGACCTTCCAATTACAATGACCTTGAAAAGATGTCGGTAAAGGATCTTCTTAAAAATATAAACAGGGAAGACAGGTCCGTTGCTAAGACAGTCAAGAAGATTATACCGGATATTGAAAAATTGGTTGTTAACATAGTGGAACGAATGAGTAAGGGAGGGAGACTTTTCTACCTGGGTGCAGGAACCAGTGGAAGACTTGGTATACTTGATGCATCAGAGATCCCACCCACTTTTGGGGCTCCTTATGACCTTGTGATAGGGCTCATTGCCGGAGGTGACTCAGCCATAAGGAAAGCGGTCGAATCGGCAGAAGATGACTTCGACCAAGCCTGGAAAGACATGGAGAGTTTCAAACCCACTTCCATGGACACAGTAGTTGGAATTGCTGCCTCAGGACGTACTCCATATGTCATCGGAGGTGTAAAAATGGCAAGAGAGAATGGTTTATTCACCGGTTGTATTACATGCAACCGTGATACTGAATTGGCAAATACTGTAGAAGTTCCTATAGAGGCTGTGGTTGGGCCTGAGTTTGTTACAGGTAGCACCCGGATGAAGTCCGGTACTGCTCAAAAGTTAATACTCAATATGATCACTACCAGTACTATGATCCAACTGGGCAAAGTAAAAGGCAACAAAATGGTTGATATGCAATTAACCAATAAAAAACTTGTTGAACGCGGCACAAGGATGATTATTGAAGAAACAGGTTTGGAACCGGAAGAGGCCAAAAGACTACTTTTGCTTCATGGTACCGTCAGGAAAGTCCTACATGTTATGCATAAAGATTAGACTAATATTAACAACATTACAATAACTATTTTTCTTGTGAAACAAAAAAATGTTCTACTTCAATTATTTGTTTTCCTATTTATTATTGGATTGAGTAAAGGATATTCTCAGGATCCATTGCCATTTGAAAGCCAATTATTTGATACACATCATCCATGGGTTGATTCGGTATTATATACTTTGAGCCCGGAAGAACAGATTGCCCAGCTTATTTTTGTTGAAGCCTATTCGGATCAGGATGTTGCTCATGAGGTTGCCATAGCTGACCTCGTAAGAAAATATAAAATTGGCGGTTTGGTATTTTCCAAAGGCACTCCCGATCAGCAAGCCAGGTTAACTAACTACTATCAGTCAGTTTCAAAAGTTCCATTATTAATTGCTATGGACGGAGAGTGGGGTCTTGGTTTTCGTCTCAAAAACACGATTAATTTCCCCTTCCAGATGACTCTGGGTGCTATTCAGGATAATTCATTAATTTATGAAATGGGGCAAGAAATTGGAAGAGAATTTAAACGATTGGGGGTTCATATAAACTTTGCCCCAGTTGTTGATGTTAATATTAATCCATCTAACCCAGTTATTAATTACCGTTCTTTTGGTATGGATAGGGAGAAGGTAGCAAGCAAAGCAATAAGCTATATGAAAGGCCTGCAAGATGCTGGAGTTATTGCCACAGCCAAGCATTTCCCTGGCCATGGCGACACCGATACTGACTCCCATCAATCTTTGCCAATTATTCAGCATAGTCGGGATAGGCTGGAAGAAATTGAGCTATATCCATTCAAGAAAATCATTGAAGCAGGTGTTGGTGGAGTAATGACCGCTCATTTAAATGTTCCCGCTTTAGATTCTGCATCCAATTCTATTGCTTCTTTATCTAAGCCAATAGTTACAGATCTGCTACAAAAGGAACTGGAGTTTAAGGGCTTGATTTTTACAGATGCCCTAAATATGAAAGGGGTAAGTGATCATTACTCTCCCGGAGAGCTGGAGTTAATGGCCTTTAAAGCAGGAAATGATGTTTTTGAATTTTCACAATCTGTCTCAAAAGCCATTTCAGAGATAAAAAAAGCAGCCGATGAAGGAGACGTTTCATGGGAAGAAATTCAAAATAGATGTAGGAAAGTTCTGGCAGCAAAATATTGGTCTGGATTGAATCAAATAATACCAATTGAAATTGATAATATTTATAAAGATTTAAATTCCCCGGCTGCCAAAGTACTTAACCAGAAATTATTCAGAGCTGCTTTAACCACAATCATTAATAAAAACTCGGTTCTTCCAATCAAAAAACTAGTGGAAACCCGGATAGCAAGTTTGGCTTTAGGTTCGGGTAAGTCAACTACCTTTCAGAATGTTTTGGGCAAATACACCAAGGTGGATAACTACTATCTGGATCCTGAGAATCAAAATTCAGAAGCGGTACTGAAGAAACTAAAATCATATGATCTAGTAATTACCGGAGTTTTTGGCCTTGATCAACGGCCTGGTAAAAATTTCGGAGTAACAAGGCAACTGCAGGAAACATTGCAGCTATTGATTGCTCAGAACAATACAATAATTACAATATTTGGGAATCCCTTTGCACTGGATAAATTGCCAGACATTGAGAAGGCAGATGGTCTTATCCTGGCCTACCAAAGCAACAGAACTGTACAGGACCAGGCAGCGCAATTAATCTTTGGAGGTATAGGTTCAACAGGCACATTGCCAGTAAAAGTGAATGATATGTTCGGCCTTGGAAGCGGTATTGTCACTTCTCCCATTTCTCGCTTAAAATATACTTTACCTGAAGAACAGGGGCTTAGCTCAGCTATTCTGAAAAAAAAAATTGATTCCATTGCCTTAAAAAGTATTCAGGTCGAGGCATTTCCTGGATGTGAAGTTTTGGTAGCCAGGAATGGGGCTATTGTGTTTCATAAAACATATGGATATCATACCTATGAAAAAAGAAATCCAGTTAGCAAAGATGATTTATTTGATTTTGCCTCAGTTACAAAGGTTACCGGGCCTTTACCTGCCCTGATGCAGTTAAACGGTGCTGGTAAGTTTAATGTGGATGAGACATTTAGCACTTATTGGCCTGATTTCAATTATCCTGATAAAGAAGAGCTTACTGTAAGAGAAATCCTGGCTCACCAGTCTGGTATGATACCCTGGATTCCATATTGGAGAAATACAGTTAAAAAAAATGGCAAATTTAAATCTCGCACTTTTAAGAAAGACTCAACAATAAAATACAATGTTCCGGTAGATATTGATTTCTACTTACATAAGAATTACCGCAAAAAAATGTATAAGGCCATTAAAAAATCTTCTGTGTCGGATGAAAAAAAGTATTTATACTCTGGCCTGAGTTTTTATCTATATCCTCAAATTATTGAAAATTTAACGGGAACAGATTTTGAGACCTATGTGAGGGAAAATGTATACGAACCCATTGGTGCTTTTACACTGGGATTTAATCCCTATTTGCACTATCCGATGGAACGTATTATTCCAACCGAAAATGACACCTTTTTCAGAAAAAAGCAAATTCATGGTTACGTTCACGATGAAGGAGCTGCCATGATGGGTGGGGTTTCGGGTAATGCCGGACTTTTCGGAACAGCCAATGACCTCGCAAAGCTGATGCAAATGTATCTTCAAATGGGATATTTTGGAGGTGAAGAGATTATTCCTAAATCTACCATGCAGGAATTCACCAAATATCAATATCCAGAAAATGAGAACCGTCGTGGGCTGGGGTTTGATAAACCTTTACTTAATAACAATGAACTTTCTGAGTCTGATGCCTATCCTGCAAAAAGTGCCAGCCCGGCAAGTTTTGGCCATTCTGGTTTTACAGGGACATTTGCCTGGGTTGATCCCGATGAAAATATCGTTTATGTATTTTTCTCTAATCGAGTCTACCAAACGCGGGAAAACAATAAAATCAGTCGATTAAATATTCGTTCTTCCGTATTAGAAGCAATTTATTCAGCTATAATAAACTGATTTTTTCAGTGGGTGGGTGGTATAAGACCTAATGAATCTGCCACAGTCATCATCCTAGCTACTTCATCAACTAAAATAAAATCCACCCCATATTCAATTAGTTTAGTAAGCTCCTCTGGTGAATCAGTACAGCAGTAATTCACCTGAATATTCTTTTGTTTTAATTTTGAAGTGTAAGCCTTGATTTTTGGATCTACTTCTGTTTTGTATAGTTGAATAAAATCGCTCTCCAGTTCTACAGTCAGGTTTACATATTCATCCATGCTATCCTGGCGATCCATATTGCAAATTAAAATATCAGAGCTAACATTTTTGGCACCCACTGCGGCCTCCTTTCCACATGCCAGAAAGGCTTGATGTGTCCTCCCTTGCTCAACCAACAATTGAGCAACTTTGGCTCCCAATGCAGCTCCACCTTTTAGGTGAATATTTATCCAAACATTTTCGGGAATTACAGCCAGTGCTTCTTCCAAAGTAGGTATTCTTTCCCCTTTAAATTCAACCGATTTCCAACTGCCAGCATCAAGTTTTCTCACCTGCTCAATCGTTAAATCATTGATTTTCCCTTTTCCGTCAGTTGTCCTGTCAATTGTTTTATCATGCAAAATCACCAAATGGCCATCTTTCGTCAACTGTACATCAAGCTCGATCATTTGTACTCCCAACCGTATCGCCTCCTTAAAGGCTGAAATAGTATTCTCAGGATGTGTATCCTTGGCTCCTCTATGAGCACAAATACCTCCGGATGGCATAACTATACCAGACTGTGCATTAAGGTATGAACCAGATAGAACCAGAAAAAAAAAGATTTGAACCTTCAGATATGATTTCATTTGGCCTTTGTTGAAGCAATAATTTTGATCAATTTATCAGGGGAATCGGTAATAATCCCATCAACTCCTGCATCTATCATTTTTATCATATCCTCCTCTTCATCCACAGTCCATGTAAATACACCAAGCCCCATTTGTTTAATACTATCAACAGATGCCCCATCCAACATGCTATAATGTACTGCAATACCATCATAAAGGAAATTGGTTGACTGGTTCGGTTCCTTTTGTCCTTGTAAATTGTGATAATACTCTTTGAAATTTCTCCCCAATAAATAATATGTTTCTATTTTCTCATCGAGCTTTTTTACACGCTCTACTGTTTTTTTGTTAAAAGATTGGACAATGGTCCATTTGTGGGCCTTAAACTTCTGGATTGCCTCCACGGTTCTTTTCTCAATACCCGGATAGCGCTCATCTCCTGACTTAATCTCAATCAATACTGTGGCTTTGCCGTTCACAGCAATTAATACTTCATCCAGAGTTGAGATTTTTTCATCTTTAAATTGGTCATCAAACCAGCTCCCAGCATCAAGTTTCTTAATATAATCATATGGTAAACTATCAACCAATCCTTTTCCATTTGTAGTCCGGTTTACTTTGGTATCATGAATCACTACAACCACTGAATCGAGAGTTTGTTCTATATCGATTTCAATCATATCCACACCTAGCTCAAGTGCATTCTTAAAAGCGGCCATGGTATTTTCTGGGGCCAGGTTAGATCCTCCTCTATGGGCAATACTTTTAATGTTGGAATTTTCTATACAAGACATAGTTATAACTAAAGTTAAAAGAAATATCGATGATACTGATTTGAAATTCATAAGAAATCTAATTTATAATAAGAAATACAATCCTGGAGAATTTATATTCTTCCAAAGGGCAAATTATTATTTTCTTCTTTCCACCAAAATCTCATCTATTAGCTCCCCATTAATATCAATAGCCTTCATTGTAGTGTTTTCTAACCCAACATCAACTCGCATAAAGTGTTCTATCTTTTTATATTTTACTGTTTCTGGCTGAATAGCATCTGTATCATACAATGGGGCGCCTCCACCGGCTGTAACTATGTAGTGGGTTCCATCATTTATTGCATGATGATAATAATGATCATGACCATTCAATACCGCAGTTACATTATGGCGCTCAAAAATATCACCCCAAAATTGCCGCCTTAGTTCCGCATCCTCAACACGACTTGATTTAATGCTATAGTAGGTGGGATGGAAAAATACAAATATATAGCCAGCATCATCATTCAATGTAAGGATGTTTTCCAGCCATTCCTTTTCCTCTTCAAAATATTTTTTACTGATATTCTGCCAGAATGCATCTTCACTTTCACCCTCCAAATAAGCAGGTGCATCATAATCTGGTCCTTCCATATCCAAAACAATAAATAATGCATCACCTACTGAAAAGAAATAATAACTCTCTTTTCCTGGCAAGGAGAAGAATTTATAATAATTATCAGAATCCTGCTCATGATTCCCCAAAACAGTATAATATGGAACATCCCTGGTTAATTTATCATTGATTCGAAAGAAATGTTCCCAGTCGTTCATATGATTCCCACGGCTTACCAGGTCACCGGTATTTACTACAAACAAAGGTTCTTCCTCAATAATCCTATTTACAATCCGCTGATGAAAATCATGTCGTGTACGAGTGTCGCCTAGAACTGCAAAATGAAATGGTTCTACTTCCTCAGGAAATGTTGTAAAAGTTCCTTTTCCCAGGTCAGTTCCATCTTTTAGCACATCGTAATTATAGCTTGTATTGGGCTCGAGATGTGTAACAATGGACTTGTGCTGACGGTACTGATTTACTTCCTGAAGGACACTATCGTCATCCATTATCAAAGTTTTTCCCTCATAAGTTGACCAGCAGATGGTCACCTCCTCATGAGACATTTTTTGCAAATAGGGTCCAATAATTTTGGTGGTTGTTGGGGGAGTATTTTTTGTTGTACAGGTTGTAAAAACCAGAATAGAGAACAACAATAAGGTGAACTTAAAAATTTGGCGAGAATTCATTTCAAATGAGTTTTAATTATTATTATCTGACGACAAAAGTAATAAATTTTATACCCACTCAAGCTTAATATCCAATTACAGGAAATTTCATTGATGGCAGAAAAGTAAAAAATAGTGTATAAAAGGTTGGAATACTACCTGTAAATTTTTCGGTAGTCAGTTGGCGTTTTTTTCATTATGGCTTTAAAATAATGATTAAAATTGGCCAGGTTATTGTATCCACTTTCATAACAAATCTGGGTGATAGATTTATCTGTTTCAGTCAACATTTTTGCAGCCAGGCCTATTCTCACTCTTTTTACATATTGCATAAAAGTAGAATTGGTCTTTTTCTTAAAATACCTACAAAATGATCCGGGTGCCATATGGAGAAGCTTCGCTGCTTCCTCCAATTTTATTCCCTCTTCAATATTTAAGAAAACGTATTCATATACTTTATTTATCTGGCTCAAATCTTTTGTAAAAGTAGAAGAATAGGTGGTGGTGTCTGAAAGGTATTCCTTATCCTCAATTTGGAGCAGAAGATTAAAAACTTCTAATAATTCAATATAACTGGCTAAACCATTAGATTGAACAAGCCTCTCAAGATTGATTTTAATTTTCTTTGCCTTCCTTCCATTAAAAGCAATTCCTCTATTCGCTTGCTTCAGTAATGTTTCAACATCCTTCAGCTCTGGGATATTGAAAAAATCAGAACCTATAATATTTTCATAAAAATGGGTAGTTATACAGGTTGGAGGATTGTCTTTCTTACTCCGGAGAATTTCCCAGCTGTGTGGAACCTCTGGTCCAAGGAGAACCAGGTCATTTCCCTCAAAACTTGAAATATTATTTCCAACAATCCTTCTTCCTGATCCACAAACAATAAAATTTAATTCAAAATTTTTATGGGAATGGATTTTGGGTTCACGCTCAGCAAGCTGAATTTCCCGAACAATGAATGAATGCTTGTCAGGGACGTGAATCTTTTCAAATACATATTCCATTTTAAGTATTTTAACCTTATTAGCAAATATATAAATATTCTAATGATTATTGGTTAAAAAACAATGTGAATTGAATAAAATAATAGAAGTTTAATTTCTTGTTTTTCCATTTCTTTGTTAAGGAATTCTATATTTTTTTAAATAGCATTTAACTTTTGTATCATTATGGAATCACCATTAAAGGGAATTATTCCTCCCATGATAACCCCACTTGAAAGTTATAATAAACTAGATAACCAAGGCCTTCATAATTTAATTGAACACTTAATTTCTGGTGGAGTTCATGGTCTGTTCATTCTTGGAACTAATGGTGAAGCTCCTTCCCTCACATACGAATTGCGAAAAGAAATTATTAAGCAAACCTGTGAACAGGTAAACAATAGGGTTCCAGTTTTGGTTGGAATTACCGATACCTCTATCGAAGGATCCTTTGAATTAACTGAATATTCTAAAAAAGTGGGTGCAGATGCAGTAGTGGTTGCCCCTCCCTATTATTTCCCGGTTTCACAGGCAGAAATGGGCGATTATTTTGAGGCTCTTGCTCCAAATCTTGCGCTTCCATTTTTAGTTTACAATATGCCAAGTCACACTAAAATACATTTAAGTATTGAAACCGTAAAGCTGGCAAAAGAATTGGGTGCCCTTGGAATCAAAGATAGTTCCGGAGATCTATTTTACCTCTACACATTAATTGAGGAATTTAAAACCTCTCCTGATTTTTCAGTCATAACAGGGACAGAGCTGTTCATTCCAGAGACTATTATGAATGGCGGCCATGGTGCAATTGCTGGAGGTGCAAATGTTTTTCCTAAACTCTTTGTTCAATTGTATGAAGCCTCTTTACAAAAAGATTACAATGCAATTGCCGGTTTGCGGACCAAAGTCATGAAAATATACTCTGATATATATAGTGTAGGCCAATATACATCAAGAATAACAAAAGGTACAAAGTGTTCATTATCTGTAATGGGTATCTGCAATGATTATATGGCTCCTCCATTAAATAAATTTAACTCTAGCGAAAGGAAACAAATTGAAAAATATGTGGAGGAACTTGAAAAAATAATGTAAATATGGATTACAAACTAGGAACAGTTGACACAAGCATTTTAATTCTTTACGGGCTGGTTCTTGTGGGAATGGGTATTTATTTCTTCAGGAAAAGCAAAACTTCCGAACAATTTATGGTTGCTGGCAGGGGCATTCCTGCCTGGGCTGCCGGACTTGCAGTTATGAGTGCTTATACAAGCAGTATCTCCTATATTGCCGTTCCTGGTAAAGCATATGATACGAACTGGCATCCAATCATTTTTGCAGTTTCTGCACTTCCAGTAGCCTGGTTTGTAACAAAATATGTGGTCCCCTATTACAGGAAGAAAAACATCATTTCTGTTTACGGTTACCTGGAGGAAAAAATTGGTGAATGGGCTCGTATTTATGCATCCTTTTCCTTTGTTCTATTTATGATTGGCCGCACAGCAGTAATTCTATATCTTTCTTCACTACTTCTCTCACAATTCATTGATGTAGATATTAAAATGCTAATTATCGTAATTGGTATTGTAACTATAGTATATACTTTAATGGGCGGAATGGAGGCTGTAATCTGGACTGACGTAATGCAATCTGTGATTATGGTTGGTGGTATTTTATTTACTGGATATTTATTAACAACGGCTGTTTTTTCAAAACCTGAATTTCTGATACAGAATGCAATTGACGCAAATAAATTCAGTTGGGGAGATACTTCATTCTCATTAAGTAGTAGAACCATTTGGGTAATGATTATCTATGGCCTGACAGAAAATATCAGGAATCTTATTGCTGATCAAAACTATACACAAAAATATTGTTCTGTACCAGATGAAAAGAAAGCAAAAAAATCAGTCTGGATAGCCATGTTGATTTATCTTCCACTCACTGCAATATTCTTGTATATTGGAACTACTCTTTTTGCATTTTATTCTGCACCAGAACATGTTCTGGGTGAAGCCGTAACTAAAGGAGATCAGGTTTTTCCTTACTTTATTGCCAATGAACTTCCTGTTGGTTTAAAGGGGTTAATAATTGCTGCTATTCTTGCAGCCTCAATGAGTACTATTGACTCTGCTCTTAACTGCTCTGCTACCGTAATATTTGTCGATTATTATAAGAGGTATTTCAGACCCAACGCTTCTGAAAAGAAAAGTGTAAACGTCCTTCGTCTGACAACAGTTATCTGGGGAATAATGGGTATATTATTTGCCCTGTTAATGATAAATGCTACCAGTGCATTGGATATTTGGTGGCAGATTGCCGGAATTTTTGGTGGTGGAATACTTGGGTTGTTCCTCCTTGGTATTTTTAATGTAAAAATTACAAAGACCCAGGGAATTCTTTCAGTTGCATTCAGTGTTCTAATAATCCTATGGGGATCTTTTTTACGTGATTTACCTGAAAATCTAAGTTGGTTGGAATGCACCATTGACCCAATAATTATTGGTGCAATCGGAACTGCCGGAATGGTAATATTATCATTTCTATTTGTTATAATCAACAAAAGTAAACTCAGCACTAATCCAGGTGCATAAAAGTGCATGGCAAAAAATAAAACACAATACTTGTTTAATCATCTAATAACATTTTAATTCATAGCTAATGAAGACTTTAATTCCTGCAATTATGTTGCTTCTTATGTCAGGTTACCTAACTGGGCAGGAACTCTATAAGGGTTCAGATGCCATTGTCCTTGCTGAATTTATTTATAGTGCAGAAGATGTTGATTTCCCCAGTTGTCATGCCTCAACAATTGAGGAAACCAAGGAGGGATTAATAGCCTCCTGGTTTGGAGGTACAGCAGAAAAAGATCCTGATGTTGGAATCTGGATTAGTACTTTCTCAGGATCAAAATGGTCAAAGCCAACAGAAGTAGCTAACGGCATTCAACCTGATGGTAAACAATACCCAACCTGGAACCCAGTCCTTTTTAATACTGGTTCCGAAATAAAACTCTTCTATAAAGTCGGCCCAACACCCAAATCCTGGTGGGGTGAAGTGATTTCCGCTACTGACAATTTTAACGATTGGACCAAACCAGTTAAATTGCCAGAAAATATTTTTGGTCCTATTAAAAACAAGCCTGTCCTTCTTTCAAATGGAGAAATACTAAGTCCATCAAGTACTGAAGATAAAGGCTGGAGAGTCCATATGGAAATTTCTCCAGATATGGGAATATCATGGAGCCGCACTGATGCGCTAAATGATGGAAAAAAAATATCACTTATTCAGCCAACAATTCTTCTTTATCCAGAAAATAATATCCAGATGTTATGCAGAAGCATGGGTACCGATATATATTCATCCTGGTCAGCTGACAACGGAAGAACCTGGGATTCATTTAAATCCATAGGCTTGCCAAATCCCAATACAGGAATCGATGCAGTAACATTAAAAAACGGTTTGCAGGTCTTGATTTACAATCACGTTGCTAATAAAAAAGGCAAAAAGTGGGGCGACAGAAATATTTTAAACCTTGCTGTCTCAAAAGATGGCTTAAATTGGGAAGCGGCAGTTTTATTAGAAAATGACCCAGATGTTGACTCTGAATATTCATACCCGGCAGTCATTCAATCGAAAGACGGATTAATACATATTACCTATACATGGAACCGCAAACTTATTAAACATGTTGTGGTTGATCCTAATAAAATTAAATCAAAGCCAATTCAATTGGGAGTTTGGCCAAAGGAATAAGCTAAAGTATTATTAAGTTTCCAAATCTTAAGAAATCTAGAGTTTTTTAAATTAAAAAGAAATGAAAACTAGAAATATCAGCTATCTATTTGTTGCCCTGACTTTAGGATTAGCCTGGGCTATGCGGGGCCATTTTGGACATGAATGGGGAGCAGCCTGGGCAGGTGCCATGGGCGTTATGGCGGTTTTATTAGTTTCTAATAGAAAAGATTGGGCTGATAGGGCTCCCACCCTGGTTTCTCTGGGTGCAGTTGGCTGGGGTGTGGGTGGAATGATGAGTTATGGAATTGTAATTGGGTATTGCCGGTCCCTCTCTTTTGGCAATTCGTTATATGGCTATGCAATGCTTGCCGTAATTGGAGCTCTTTATGGATTTATTGGAGGGGGATTTTTTGGATTAGGGCTTGAATCTAGTGAAGAAAAAAAACCAAAATGGGCAAATTTAATTACTCAAATGTTTGCTGGAGGGTTCTTAATCTGGGGACTTTTTATTTACCAGATGGAATGGTTTATGACTCCTCCACGCTCTGAACTGTGGGCTGGATGTTTAGGAGCTGCAATAGCTCTCGCCTGGTTTTTATATAGGCATAATTTTAGAAAAGCATTGCGAGTAGCAGCTTATGCTGCTCTGGGAGCTGGTTTTGGGTTCGCCTTTGGTAATTTTATTCAAACCATAGGTGCCACAACCGGAATAGCATACAATTGGTGGAATGTAATGGAATTTACAATGGGATTTTTTGGTGGACTGGGTATGATATATGCTGTGATGACCAGGGAATGGCCTAAATCTTGTCCCCCATCGAAAACTGCAAATTGGATTGGAATTGTATTTGTTTTTTTATTTCTCCCCTTATCCAACTACCTGAACGGGGTAAGTGTGGAACGATTTGTAAAATTAGCAGAGAGATTAAATATAATTGGCCCTCAACAATATGGAGTCAATCAAATGATCATTGTTGGTATTTCAATTCTTGTCTTTTTTGGTATTGCAATTATTCTATGGAAAAAATATCTATCAAAGAATGAAAAACTAATGCTATTCACTCTTCCATCCATGCTGTTTCTTACAAGTTTGCAATACAACTTATTTTCAAGTATACAGTTAGGTTTTTTTCATCGCCCTTTCAGCTTCAAATTTTCAGATACATTGTACATTTTCATCATAGCAATTATGTTTTTGCTCTGGTATTACATTATCCGCAAGGGAGATGATTTGCCAAAGGAAAATAGAGTTGATGAAACCTGGAAGAGATGGGGAATCATTATGCTTAGCTTAGTCCTGGTATTTATTTTAATTGCCCTGATTTCAACCAGTATGCATGACGGAATACCTGGATCTCATGATAGGTTTTAGCGTTCAGAAGACAATCATTTATTGCTCGTATAAATCATGAAAAAAATCAAATTCTACACAGCTCTACTTTTAGGTTTTATTGTATTAATGAGTACCATAGCCTCTAGTGCTGAACCCCTAAATCCTGATAAAAAATCAACCAAAACAAGCTATTCATCTGAGCTTATTTTTCCCGTTCAAAACCTGCATGTTCATAGCAGCTCCATTGTTGAATTACCCAATGGTGACTTGTTAAGCTGTTGGTTTGAAGGATCAGGT
>JASJGS010000217.1:0-2716 GCA_033791445.1 Bacteroidales bacterium
AATTCAAAAGAGATAAATGATTCATAATAGGGCAACTCAATTTCTTCCATTTTGGAAATGGCCTTTTCAAGCTTAAAAACCTTATTAAATTTTTTGAAAGTTGTTACAACAATAGGAGGTACATGTGTATTTTGTTTTAGGCTATCAGGGAAAAATGCGATTGCACCCTCAACTCCTCCAAAATACAATTTACCATCTTTATTTTGAAAAGAAGCACCCATATCGAATTTGATGTCTTGAGGTAATTTGACGTTTTTAAAAGTCTCATCATTTGGATTAAACACAGCAAGTCCTTTTGGAGTACTCAGCCATAGTGATCCATTTTTATCTTCAAGAATTCCAAAGATAATATCTGAAGGCATTCCTTCTTGTTGTATGTAACGTGTAAATTTTCCGGTTTTCTTTATGAATTTATTTAATCCACCACGGGTTCCTACCCAAAGGTTACCAGCCATATCTTCATATAAGGAACGAATTTTATTGTGACTTATGCTATTTGGATCATTGGCATCTGCCACCCAATTTGTGAACTTATTTGATTCCTGATCAAACCTATTTAGGCCGTTATCAGTGCCAAGCCAAAAAATTCCATCGCTATCCTGGTGAATAATCTGCACATTGTTATTATTGATACTTTCAGGATTATCAGGATCATTTATCCAGTTTTTAAAAAGGCCTGTTGAAATCTCAAACCTGTTGAGTCCGCCTCCCTGCGTTCCTAACCAAAGATATTCATCATTATCAGCATGAATATAACGAACAGTATTGCTATTTATGCTACGTGGATCATCTGAGTTGGATAGCCATTTTCTGATAAGCCCGTTTTTCGGATCCACATTTCGAAGACCGTCATCTTCAGTGCCGATCCATAATTGGCCAGCTTTATTTTGATATATAGAACGAACCCTGCTTGTTTGACCAAGACTTCGACTTGCGTCTTTTTTATTGTTAGTAAAATATGTTCTTTTGTCTAATTTAGGATTGTATGTATTTAAAGCTCCATTTGTACCGAAATATATATTTCCAGGCTCATCCTCGTAAATGGCTCTAACACCAGCACCGATTAAATCTAATTTGTCACGACCTTCAAATAACCAATAGTCAAAGGCACTTTTCTCATTGTTGAAATAGCTAACTCCGTTCCGAGTAGCAACCCAAATTAAACCTGAGTGATCTTCAATTATATCTTCAGCATAATTATTTTGTAGACTGTTTGGATTATTTTTCTCGTGCTTATAGCATGTAAAATTAGACTCTTCAGGATTAAATTTATTGAGGCCTCCATTTGGAAATACTGCAATCCATAAATCGCCATTTCTATCCTGGAAAAAAGAGCGTATATATTCACCACTTACGCTGGTTGGATCATTATCCTTGTGTACAAAGTGATCGATTTTTTTTCTTTCAGGATCAAAGCGTAGAATCCCGTTGCTTGTACCAAGCCATAAATATCTATCACTATCTTCATAAATGGACCAAATTGTTTCACTTGTAAAATTTTTGGATGAAAGAAGTTTTTTGGGTGAATACCTCTTGAAACTAACTTTGTCATCATTTTCTATAATCCGGTTTAATCCATCATTCTCTGTTCCAACCCAGATAACTCCTTCTCTATCTTGGTAAATTGCCTGAACAATATTACCACTAATACTGGATGAATCATCGGGATCGTTATTCCAATTGGTGAAAGTACCGTTTTCGGGATCGAAAAGGCTCAATCCGCCTTCAGTTCCAACCCAATAGCGATTATTTTTATCTATAAAGAACGATACAACAACATTGTTGGGAATACTTTTCGGGTCATCAGGATTGTTCTTCCAATGTATAAAAGTTTCAGTTTGTGGATCAAAACGGTTTAATCCGCCTCCATCGGTACCAATCCAGATATATCCTTGATCATCCTGTTTTATGCAGTAAATCCAGTTGTCTGATAAGGTTGTTGAATCTTGTATGTCACTTTTAAATACAACAATTTTATTTCCATCATAGCGATTTAGTCCATTTTGAGTTCCAAACCACATGAATCCAATATTGTCCTGTAGCAAACAACGAACTGTATTTGATGATAGCCCATTCTCGTGTGTTAAGTGTTCAAACTTGATGCTATTATATTGTGCAAATAATTGTGAGGTCAGAAATAGGAGTAAAAATAATGGGGGAGTGTATTTTATAAAAAGTCTGGATAGATTTTTCATATGATGGTTCCTAAGTAAATGGACAGAAATTCCTTTATTATATTATTCGTCATGGAGTATGAGATAGATGAGTCAAAATTGGGATTTGAGATAAAATAATTTGTATGATTATAATACCAGAAATTAACTGTTAGTAGAGTTGTAGATCGTCAGGTATGGCAATGGTAACGAGGGTTAGATAGGTGTTATATTGCTTGAAATTAAAAAAAAGGTTCCAGATTTTTATATCGGGAACCTTAAATTATTAGTTATAATATTTGATTTAGTTTACTGCTGGATCCTCTAAAGGAAGACTGATAACAAACTCAGTAAATTGCCCAGGCTGGGAATCAATGACTATTTGTCCTCCTACACTTTGAACTCTCGACTGGATTATATCCATTCCTACACCACGGCCAGCATTTAAATCTGCTGTATCACTAGTCGAAATACCAGATTCAAAAATAATTTCAGCAAGTCGTTTATCATACCATTTCTCGACATCAGAATATTTCCAATTTCCGGGTGCTAATGCTTTCTCT
>JASJGS010000218.1:0-14205 GCA_033791445.1 Bacteroidales bacterium
GAAAGATAACTTTCCAGGGTAAATAAGGTTTAGTGTATCTGTTTTGACCTAGATTATGACTTTTTAGTCTCTTTTCAAGATTATTCGTCTGACCAATATAATATTAGTTATTGCTAGTTGATCCTTGAATGTGTATAAAAAATAAATAGCAGCCAGGCTGGAAAAATCTCAGAAAATTTAGCTTTTGTAAGCCAATTTTAGACAATAAAATAATAATAGCCTGCAAAAATTTCAGATTTTTTATTTTGGTACAGATATTGTCATCCTGAAGACAATAAAATTAAAAAAATCAGATTACTTTTGTTAAGAATAATAAATGAAGTACAACTATTATGGAATTGTTTAAATCTATGGACAACTTAGAAGAAGAAAAAAAAGATACCCAGCCTACCGGTGAAACGGAAAAAGTTAAATGTTTAATAATTGGATCAGGGCCGGCTGGTTATACTGCTGCCATTTATGCAGCCAGAGCAAACCTAAGCCCGGTGTTATATGAAGGACTACAACCCGGGGGGCAGCTGACCACTACTACGGAGGTGGAAAATTATCCTGGGTACCCTGAGGGTGTCACAGGACCTGTAATGATGGAGGACCTGAAAAAGCAGGCAGAAAGATTTGGAACTGATGTTCGATGGGGATTAGCTACTGCTGCTGATTTTTCTGCGGAACCTCATAAAATAACAATTGATAATAAAACGGTTGTTGAAGCAGAAACGGTTATTATCGCTACTGGTGCCACTGCCAAATACCTGGGCATTGACGCAGAAACTAAATATGCTGGTATGGGAGTGTCTGCCTGTGCTACATGCGATGGATTCTTTTATAAAGGGAAAGATGTTGCCGTAGTTGGTGGTGGCGACACTGCAGCAGAAGAGGCTTTATATCTGGCAGGACTTTGCAATAAGGTGTATATAATTATACGTAAAGACTATATGAGAGCTTCAAAAGTAATGGTTGATCGCGTAAACAAAGCTGAGAATATAGAGGTCCTGTATGAACATAATACAAAGGATCTGTTTGGTGAAAATGGCGTGGAAGGAGCGAACCTAATATACAAAATGGGTACTCCTGAGGAAAAAGACGTAAAAATAAAAATTGATGGTTTTTTCCTGGCTATAGGTCATACACCAAATTCAGAGATTTTCAAAGAATACCTTGAAACTGATGATGTTGGATATATTCAAATCCTTCCGGATTCATCTAAAACAAATGTTGAAGGCGTTTTTGCCTGCGGTGATGTCATGGATTCTATTTACAGGCAGGCAGTTACTGCTGCAGGTTCAGGATGTAAGGCAGCCATTGATGCTGAGAGGTATCTAAGTGAAAAGAACTAAAGTATTGGATTGTTAAATAAAAAATGGGACCCGAGGGTCCCATTTTTATTGTAAGAATATTTTTTAATTAAAATCTGGCATCTTTTCCTTGGCGTATTTTCCAGCATCAAGTTTTTTCTTAACCTCTGCAAAGGCTTTAACAGTATACTTAACGTCTTCAAGTGAATGGGATGCGGTAGGAATAAGCCTCAACATAATTACATCCTTTGGAACAACAGGGTAAACAACAATAGAACAGAAAATATTATAATTTTCTCTAAGATCCATGGTTATGGCAGTTCCTTCATTTACTCCTCCATGTAAATAGACTGGAGTTACCGGTGATTCGGTTACACCCAGGTCAAGGCCGTTTTCTCTTAATCCTTTTTGAAGAGCCTCAACTATTACCCATAACTTATCTTTCAATTCAGGCTGGGTCTCCAATAATTCAAGCCTTTTCAGTGCACCAATTACCATAGGCATCGGTAGTGATTTTGCAAAAATCTGTGAACGCATATTATACTGGAGGAAATCTACAACATCTTCATCACTTGCAACAAACCCACCAATTCCAGCCATAGCTTTGGCAAAGGTGGCAAAGTAGATGTCTATACCATCCTGTACATCAAAATGTTCACCTGTTCCTGCTCCAGTTTTACCCATGGTACCAAAACCATGTGCATCATCAACCAATAAGCGGAAATTATATTTTTTCTTTAATTCAACAATCTCTTTTAACCTACCAAGATCACCTGCCATGCCAAAAACTCCTTCAGTTATAACCATGATTCCACCACCGGTTTTGGCAATCATTTTAGTTGCACGTTCCAATTCTTTATCCAGGTTCTGAATGTCGTTGTGCGGGTAGACATAACGTTTACCAATGTGCAATCGAAGGCCATCAAGTATACAGGCATGTGATTCTGAATCATAAACCAGCACATCTTTGCGGTCAATCAGAGCATCAATAATTGAAACCATGCCCATGTAACCATAATTCAATAGGTAGGAACGTTCTTTTCCAACAAATTTTGCCAGCTTCTCTTCAAGCTCCTCATGTAAATTCGTCTGACCAGACATCATTCGGGCACCCATAGGATATGCCAATCCCCAGTCTTTTGAGCCTTCAGCATCTGCTTTTCTTACTTCAGGGTGGTTTGCCAGGCCAATATAGTTGTTTAGACTCCAGGTAAGGACATCTTTCCCTCTGAATTTCATATGAGGTCCAATTTCTCCTTCCAGTTTAGGAAACAAGAAATATCCATGACCAAATTTTTGGTACTTACCGAGTGCACCTCTGTTTACTCTAATCTTATTAAATATATCCACAGCTATAAATAATTTTGGTTTATTTGAATACAAAGGTAGATATTTTTAATTATCAGGCAATATGCTATTTATTGGTATAGTATTTGTACTGGAGTGTGGGTCATTTTACTATGTAAATAGGGCAATTAGACAATTAAATTGGAGTAAAATTGTACTAAAAAATTCTTTTTAGAATTAATAATAATTTGGCAAATAAGCCGTTTGATGTAAAATGTTTTCATTATTGAATTGAAAACTCTACTTTTGCAAAATGTTTAGAAAAGGTATTCTATATATTCTTTCAGTAATTTTCCTTACTTTTTTCATCTCATCTTGTGGTGAGTATGAGAAAGTATTGAAAGGTGGTGATATTCAAGCGAAGTTGGAGAAAGCTAAAGAATATTATGAGGATGGGCAATATGTCAGGGCATCGACATTGTTCGAACAGGTTATACCCAGGATAAAAGGTAAAGCGGAAGCTGAAGAAGTTGAATACACCCAGGCAAAGTGCTATTATGAGATGAAGGATTATGTCATGGCGGGCCATTACTTCAGGACTTTTGTGAGAACCTACTTCAATAGTCAATATGCTGAGGAATGTGATTACATGGGTGCCTATTGTTATTATAAGCTAACTGCCAGGCCGGAACTTGATCAATCGAATACAATCAACGCGATAAACTCCTTTACACTTTTTATAACTAAATTTCCTGCAAGTGATAAGGTGGAAGAAAGCCTTGGTTTAATTACTGAATTGGAGGAGATACTGGTTGAAAAATCTTTCATGACAGCCAGGTTGTATTACCACCTTGGTAAATATAAATCTGCTATATATTCTGTGAAAAATGGCATCAGTGAATACCCGGATACAAAGTATAGGGAAGAGCTTCTTTATCTTAAGCTACGATCAAGCTATTTATACGCAGAAGGCAGTATCCGCGATAAACAACATGAGAGGTATCAGGATACGGTAGATGAATATTATTCTTTTATTGATGAATTCCCTGATAGTTTCTATAAGAAAGATGCAGAGAAGTTATACAATAAGTCAACTGAGTTTTTATCAAAATAATCCTCAGTCTCAAAAAATGAAAATATAAATAACATGGACTATAAAAAAACACAAGCACCCTTAACTACAGAAACAAGAAAAATTCGTGACCTAGATGTGGAAACGAATAACATCTATGAAACAGTAGTTGTTTGCTCGAAAAGAGCAAATCAGATTGGCGTTGAAATAAAGCAGGAACTTAATAAGAAACTTGAAGAATTTGCTTATTATACTGACAGTTTGGAAGAAGTTTTTGAGAACAGGGAGCAGATTGAGGTGTCAAAATTCTACGAAAAACTTCCAAAGCCTTCTTTAATTGCTTTGCAGGAATTTTCTGAGGGTAACATTTACTACCGAATTCCCAATAAGGAAGATTTTTAAATATATCTTTCATAAATTTTCACCGGTATGCTAAAAGGGAAAAAAATAATTCTGGGCATTACCGGGAGCATAGCAGCTTATAAAGCAGCATTCCTGGTACGATTGCTGGTTAAGAATGGGGCTGATGTAAAGGTTATTATGACTCCCACTGCAAGGGAGTTTATAGCACCCCTTACGCTTTCCACTCTTTCCGGGCACCCGGTTTTAATAGATCTTTTTCAGAAAGATTCCGGCCAATGGACAAATCACGTTGATCTCGGTTTATGGGCTGATCTGATGATAGTTGCGCCGGTAACGGCCAATACTCTGGCTAAGATGGCAACCGGAACTGCTGATAACCTCCTACTTACTGTCTATTTATCGGCTCGTTGCCCGGTTATTCTGGCACCGGCAATGGATATGGATATGTTTTTACATCCTACAACACAATCAAACCTGGAAACTCTAAAGGAAAACCGGAACTTAATTATTGATACCAGTGTAGGAGAATTGGCAAGTGGATTATCTGGTCAGGGTAGGATGGAAGAGCCTGAACAAATACTTCATAAAATTGTTGAGTTTTTCGATAAGAAATCTCCAGAACTACCTCTGAAAGGGAAAAAAATATTGGTTACAGCCGGTCCTACACACGAAGCCATTGATCCGGTTCGATTTGTTGGAAATTATTCATCTGGAAAAATGGGAGTAGCACTGGCAGATAGCCTTGCTGCTAGGGGTGCTGAAGTTCATTTAGTTGCAGGCCCCATGTCGGTGCATACGGATTCTATTTCAGCTTACAAACTGTATAATGTAACCTCTGCTGAGGAAATGTACCAAAAATCGGTTGAGCTATTTCCTGAAATGGATGGTGCAATATTATCAGCTGCAGTAAGTGATTTTACACCCATAGAATCAAGTGACAAGAAAATTAAGAGTAAACAGGAGGATTTGGTTATTCGCCTAAAACCTACCAAGGATATTGCAGCAAAGTTAGGACAGCTAAAATCCGGCAAACAATGGCTGGTCGGGTTTGCGTTGGAAACGCATGATGAGGTACAAAATGCTCAGGATAAATTGAAAAAGAAAAACCTTGATTTAATAATCTTAAACTCATTAAAGAATCAAGGAGCCGGATTTGGTGGTGATACGAATAAAATTTCGATCATCGATCGGCAGGGTAAAATTGAATTATTCGGTCTGAAATCGAAGACAGAGGTTGCCAAAGATATTGTTGATTCCATTATCAATCTAAAATAGTTCTCGAGTGAAAAGAATCTTTGCATTATTCCTATTTGCATTATTTGTATTGTCTAGCAATATTCATGCTCAGGAATTGCGATGCAATGTTCAACTGGTTACCCAGCAAATCCAAGGCTCTAATAAGCAGGTTTTCCGTACACTTCAAACGGCAATCTATGAGTTTATGAATAACCAATCATGGACACAAAATGTTTTTGATCCCAACGAACAGATTGAATGCAATATCCTTATAAATCTTAAGGAACAAAGTGGAGATAAATATAGAGGTAGTATCCAGGTACAATCGCGCAGACCGGTATATAATTCAACTTATAGTACAACCGTTTTTAATTTCATGGACAATAACTTTGATATAACCTATGTAGAGTATCAACCTCTTGATTTTGATGTCAACCAGCATTTGTCTAACCTGACATCAATCCTGGCTTTTTATGCCTACATGATTATTGGTCTGGATTATGACACTTTTGCACCTGAGGGGGGAACCGAATTTTTGCAAAAAGCTGAAGCTGTGGTAATCAATGCACAAAATGCTGCGGAAGCGGGATGGAAAGCCTTTGGCACATCAGGAAACCGAAACCGATATTGGCTCTCTCAAAACATTATGGACGATCAATACAGGCCTGTTAGGAATTACCTGTATACCTATCACCGTTTAGGAATGGACAAAATGGAAAGCAATGTGAATGTAGCCAGAGACCAGATAGAAGAAAGTCTAAAGTATTTACAGGGTGTTTTTCGCAACCAGCCTGACTCATATTTGTTTTTACTCCAGGTTATGTTTGATGCAAAGTCAGATGAATATGTAGATATTTTTAAAGGATCTTTTCCTGATCAACAGCGAAGAGTATTTCTTATTCTCAAAGAAATTAATCCCTCCAATATTAAAATTTACGAGACGATTAGCCAATCCAGTGGTTAAAGTTTTATACTTTTAACAGCTGTTTCCACTAAGCAGATTTTTTATGTTGAAATCACTTTATATAAAGAATTATGCACTAATCCACGAATTGGATATTGAATTTAATTCAGGGCTGGCTATAATTTCAGGTGAGACAGGGGCTGGGAAATCTATTTTGCTTGGGGCACTCTCCCTTATTCTGGGTCAAAGGGCTGATACACAAGTCTTGCTGGATAAAACGAGTAAATGCATTGTAGAAGGTTCATTTGAAGTAGGGGCCTATCATCTGGAAGATTTCTTTCTTGAAAATGACATCGACTATGATTCCAGGACGAATCTTAGAAGAGAAATAAATATTGCTGGAAAATCACGTGCCTTTGTAAACGACACCCCTGTTCCCCTCACAGTACTAAAAGAACTGGGGATGCAGTTGGTTGATATTCATTCCCAACATAACAATATACTGCTTGGTGATAACCAGTTTCAATTACAGGTAATTGATGCTTTTGTAGGAAGTTCTAAATTGCTTGACACCTACAAAAAAGATCTAAGTCTATTTAAAAACCTGGAATCGGAGTTTGTGCAATTAAAGGAGAAAAATGATAAGGCGCAAACCGATCTCGATTATTTTCAATTTCAATATGATCAGCTTGATAGTGCAAAACTTATGGAAGGGGAACAGCTTGATCTTGAGAATGAACAGGACCTATTGACTCATTCTGAGGAAATTGGGTCGTCTCTGGAAAAAATATCTCAATACCTGGAAGGGGAAGGGGATGATATTTTAGACAAGATGAGGGCTATACGCTTGATGTTGGAGAGGATGAAGGAGTATTTTGCCCCGGCTTCAGAAATGTTTGATCGTTTTGAAAGTACAGAGATTGAATTGAGAGACCTGGCCTCTGAAATTGATTCAGCAAAACAGGATATTGTCCATGAACCTGGCCGCCTGGAAATAATAGCTGAAAGATTAAGTTTGTTGTATTCACTGGAACAGAAGCACAATGTTAAAACGGTCGAGGACCTGATTGAAATCCAGGCTAAACTTTTAAAAGATATTGAAAATATTGCTACCAGCGATAAAGATATCGAGCTTAGAGAAAAGGATTTAAAAGATAGAAAGGTGAATTTATTTGTGCTGGCAAAAAAGATCTCAGAGAAAAGAAAGAAGGTGATTCCAATTATTGAAAAAGAGATTTCTGGAATATTACATCAGCTTGGTATGCCGAATGCTCGTTATGCTATTGACCATAGAACTACTGAATTTTTGTCAACAAACGGTATTGATCAGGTTGATTTTATGTTTTCTGCAAATAAGAATTCACGTCTTCAGGATCTTAAAAAAGTGGCATCTGGAGGTGAATTATCAAGAGTTATGTTGAGCCTTAAATCTCTTATTGCAAAGTCGGTTTCAATGCCTACTATTATTTTCGACGAGATTGATTCAGGGGTGTCAGGTGATATAGCCGACAGGGTAGGAGAGATTATCTCCAAAATGTCTGGCAGTATGCAGGTTATCAACATCACTCACCTGCCCCAAATTGCTTCAAAAGGAAATCAGCACTTCCTGGTCTACAAAACCGATGAGGAAAATATTACCCGTACACATTTGCGTTTGCTCGGCAATGATGAAAGAGTCATGGAAATAGCTAAAATGTTGAGTGGGAAAGATCTTTCTGAGGCTGCTATTGAAAATGCAAGGATTCTTCTTAATCAGTTGAAGACCTGATTGCTACAGCATTTCTCCTTAATCTCATTGCTCAATAAAAAACCTATTTCAATTTTTTGATTGTATTTTAATACTGTATATTTGCTTCTTGTGTTTACTAAAATATAGATTGATATATGGATTACGGGCAATTATTGAAAGGGAAAAAAGGAATTATTTTTGGTGCTCTGAATGACAAATCTATCGCCTGGAAGGTTGCTGAAAAGGCCTTTGAATCAGGAGCTGAATTTACACTTTCGAATGCTCCGGTTGCACTTCGTTTTGGTGAAATAAATGAATTGGCCAAAAAATGCAATAGTCATGTCATCCCTGCTGATGCTACAAGCCTTGAAGACATAGTAAAGGTCTTTGAAGAGTCTATGGAATTTCTAGGGGGGAAGGTTGATTTTGTGCTGCATTCAATAGGAATGTCCTTAAACGTCAGGAAGGGAAATGTGTACAATGAACTAAACTATAATTACTTCCAGAAAACACTTGAAGTTTCAGCCCTGAGTTTCCATAAAATACTCCAAACGGCATACAAAATGGATGCAATCAACCGCTGGGGTTCAGTGCTTGCCTTATCTTATGTTGCGGCTCAACGAACTTTATATGGATATAACGATATGGCCGATGCCAAATCTTTGCTTGAGTCTATCGCAAGGAGCTTCGGATATATTTATGGTCGAGAGAAAAAAGTCAGGGTGAATACCATTTCGCAATCGCCAACACCTACCACTGCTGGTAGCGGTGTTAAGGGCTTCGATTCACTACTTGACTTTACAGAAAGAATGTCACCCTTGGGCAATGCCACAGCAGATGATTGCGCTGACTATTGTGTAACACTCTTTTCTGATTTGACAAAGAAAGTGACGATGCAAAACTTGTTTCATGATGGTGGTTTTTCAAGTATGGGTATGAGTTTACGGGCAATGAAACAATATGATAAAAGTTTTTATTCACCAGAATAGGTCTGTTCAGGAAATTATAAAGAATGCGCCAACTGGCGCTTTTTTGTTTAATATTCAAATGTTGGACCATTTGTAAGCAGTTTATTAGTTACAAATTTTATCTATTATGTACATTTTCACCCTGCTGCTCTTTTATCTGATAGTACCTTTTCTAATAATCTACTCAACGCAAAAATTCCCTTTGGTTAATAAATTAGGCGCTGTTGCTATTGCCTATGGCCTGGGAATGTTTATTGGCAGTATAGGGATATTTCCAACCGCCTCCGAATCCTACCTGGCAATTTTGGGAAGTGATAGTTTTCTTGATCCCGAACAGGCAAAACAACTTCTTGAAAGTGGAAAAATCACTGCTGGAGACCTTACAAAGAATAAAATATCCGCCCTGCAATCAAATATTAATGATGTTTCCGTGGCCATTGCTATTCCGCTCTTGCTTTTTTCGCTGGATCTCAAAAAATGGTTTAAAATGGCCGGCAAAGCATTCTTCTCAGTAGTATTGGCACTTGTTTCTGTGGTAGTTGTAGTTTTTACTGGCTTCTTTATTTTTAGAGGCAAAGTGGAGGATATAGGTGATGTATCTGGTATGCTTATTGGAATATATTCTGGAGGAACTCCAAATTTAGCGGCAATTGCAAGTGCTTTGGAGGTCGATCCTACTATATTCCTTGTAACAAATGTCTACGATATGTTAGTGGGTGCCTTTTGTTTATTGTTTTTAATTACAATTGCACAGAAGGTCTTTCTAATTTTCCTTCCACCTTATAAGAGCATTGATGAAGCTGATCAGGTTGACGTAAAAAAAGAAACCACTGAAATTGACGATTATTCTGGGATGTTCAAAAAGGATGCTTTTATTGATATCTTGAAAGGACTTGGGCTTTCAATTTTGATATTGGCAGTATCCTTTCTTTTTAGTTCTTTGGTTCCTAAGGCCTATAGTTCAACAGTAGTAATTCTTTCCATAACCAGTCTTGGACTGATCTTATCGCTTATTCCGGCTGTTAACAGGCTGCAAAAAACTTTTCAGACAGGCATGTACCTGATCGTAGTATTCTGCCTGGTTATTGCTTCCATGGCTGATATCACCAGTCTTTTCAAGGTTGAATACTTTAACTTATTCCTCTATGTAGTATATGTAGTATTTGGCTCACTTGCCCTGCATGTACTTCTGTCCATGTTTTTTAAGATTGATGCGGATACAGTTATAATCACTTCTACAGCACTGGTCTATTCACCACCTTTTGTTCCGGTAGTAGCGGGCGCTCTAAAGAATAGAGAAATTATTATATCCGGCGTTACAGCTGGAATGTTCGGATATGTAATTGGTAATTTCCTTGGCATATTTACAGGTGATTTTTTAGCAGGCCTTTTTCCATGAAATAGTGGATGAAAAAATAGGTTTCACAGCTTGAAATTCCTGAAACCTCTGAAACCTCTGAAACACCTATGCCTCCAGAAAATTATTTCTAAAACAGATAGTTCAGTCCCACATATACTCCTGTGTTGCCATCTCTTTTGTCAAGTGCCTTACCAAAGTCAACAGCTACTATAAAGTTCTGATTAAGAGCAAATCGAACACCCCCTCCGGCACTTAAATGGAAATTCTCATTTCCGGTGTCAAAGTAATCAGAAATATTTATATCAGAGGGAACTCCACTCAAATCAGTTTTATATTCTCCCAGCGTACGACCGGTATCTAAAAACCCATTTAATGCTATATAAAGGTTTTGCTTAAATAATTTGGTATGAATTATTTTCCATCTAAACTCAAAATTTCCATAAATAATACTGCTGCCAACTACCCTGTTTCTACGAATTCCGCGCAAGGTTTTTCCACCTCCTAAACCCTGAGGTAATGCGCCACGGTAAAATGAAAAAAGCATCATGGGCTGAGCATAAAATGGCGTTTTGCCCGCTAGCGTAGCCTGGAAACCAATCCTGTATGCAAAAGACAAATTCTTAGGAATAATAGTAAAGTACTGCCGGTGCGTTATGGCAAGTTTAAGATGTGCGAAATCTTTATTTCCCATGAAAGAAGGGGCTGCTCTCAATACAAGCTCTGTCCATATTCCCTTCATCGGATTGGGTTCATTGTCACGTGAATCGTATACAATTCCTCCTGATACATAATTAGCATTCCCTCCGGCACTTTCCTCCGGTGTAAGTATTCCCCAGTCAACATAATTCTGATAGATGGAGGTGTCAGGCAAAATTTGATCATCTGGTTTTCCCTCATTGAGGCGATTAACATCAACGGGAGCAACTTTGAAATTCATAAAGCTGATACCTGCGTACCATAAAAAATGTTCTCCTGAAATCTTTCCCTGGAAATCAGCTAGAAACTTAAAAATCTTTCTTTCATGACGGTAAAATTGACGTGACACATAATCTGGATCTTCATCGTCTTCCCATGATTGGTTGTAGACGGATTCATATCCGTTAAAACCATAAAAATAAATAGCTTTATCTGTTAAGTAAGCAATATCACTGGTTATTCTTATCCCTTTGATTAAATGCTCAGAATCGTAAGCCAGCCGAATTATGCCACTTCCTTTGGTAGTTTGCGACCATTCTGCATAAATGGAGTGATCATAGTTAGGATATCTGGTACTGTCATACTTATATAGATTTACCAATGCACCATATTGAAATCCAATATCAGTATCGTATGATACCACAGGGAGGGCACCAAATGTCCAGCCCTGCTTCTTTTTTTCACGCTTTTTCTTCTTTACATCCTTTGTTTCTTCTTGAGTTTGTGTATCAGCTGGGTTTTCCTGACCGTGGGTTAATAGGCTGGTGGTCAGGATTATAATAGCCAGGCATAGTTTTTTCATAAAGGGTAAATGTTGGGTTTAGTATTCATTTAGGCATTTTAAAAATACAATATAATTCAAAGGAAAAAAATTTACAGAAAAATAATCCTGTTTTTTAATTAGATATATTTCTATTCGGAGTGATTTGATTTTGTTATTTTTATCAACAAAATAAACACTTACTATGCTCATACATAATATCAAATCTCTTTTACAGGTAGAGGATACTCCCAGTCAATGGATCGCAGGGAAAGATATGGCTTCTATAAGCACTATTGAAGACGCCTTCTTATTCATTGAAGATGGGAGAATCATCGATTTTGGGCATAATCAAGATGTAAAACCGGAATACAAAAAGGGAGTGCTTATTGATGCTCGGGGAAAATTGCTTATGCCTTCTTTTTGTGACTCGCACACACACCTGGTGTACGCAGGAAGCCGGGAACTTGAATATGTTGATAAAATTAAAGGTCTTAGCTATGAAGAAATAGCAAAAAGGGGTGGGGGTATATTAAACTCTGCAAAGCTTCTGCACAATACCAGTGAGGATGAATTGTATGAGCAGTCGCTAAATAGGATTCAAGAGATTATTAGCCTGGGAACCGGGGCTGTGGAGATAAAAAGCGGCTACGGCTTAAATACAGAGGATGAACTGAAAATGCTTCGAGTAATAAAGCGTCTTAAAGAGTCTTCACCCATTACAATTAAGTCTACTTTTTTAGGGGCCCATGCTGTTCCGGATGAGTATAAGGGAAATCAATCAAAATATGTTGATCTTATTATTAACAATATGCTACCAGCAGTAGCAAAAGAAAACTTGGCAGATTATGTAGATGTGTTTTGTGACCGCGGCTTTTTTACTGTTGAAGAAACGGATAGAATATTAAAAGCAGCCAAAAAATTTGGTTTACCCCCGAAAATTCATGCAAATGAATTAGATAATTCGGGTGGAATCCAGGTGGGTGTGAAAAATGAAGCTCTTTCTGTTGATCATCTGGAATATACCGGCGATGAGGAAATTCGTGCCTTACTGAATTCAAAAACAATGCCCACTTTGCTTCCCGGTGCCTCATTCTTTTTGGGGATGATAAATCCTCCAGCCAGGAAAATGATCGATGCTGGCTTGCCGGTTGCACTGGCATCTGACTTTAATCCTGGATCCTCACCCTCCGGCAATATGAAAATGATTATGTCTTTTGGATGTGTTGACCTGAGAATGACTCCAGAGGAAGTAATTCATGCAGTTACACTGAATAGCGCTTACGCTATGGGCCTTGAAACGGAACTGGGAAGCATATGCCGGGGAAAGAAAGCCAACTTTTTTATCACCAAAGAGATAAGCAACTATAGTTTTCTACCCTATGCTTATGGCAGTGACCTGATTGATACTGTGGTTCTGAATGGGGAAATTATCCCAAGATAATTCATGTTGAATATTTATATCTTTGAAAACTAATCTAACCTAATCCTTGAAATTCATGAAACAGTTAATAGAATGTGTACCCAATTTTAGTGAAGGGGTAAATCTTGATATCATAAAGCAAATTACCAATGAAATTGAATCTGTTGAGGGTGTTCGTTTATTGGATGTAGATCCGGGAAAGGCGACCAATCGTACTGTGGTTACTCTTGTTGGTGCCCCCGATGATGTTATTGAAGCTGCCTTTCGGGGTGTGAAGAAAGGATCTGAGCTGATTGATATGAGTCATCATACGGGGGAGCATCCCCGAATGGGTGCTACCGATGTCTGTCCCCTGGTTCCGGTATCAAATATCAGCATGGAAGAAACGGTGAAATATGCTCATAAACTGGCGAAAAGAATCGGTGAAGAATTAAATATACCGGTATATTGTTATGAAAATGCTGCCACTAAAAAAGAAAGACAAAACCTGGCCACAGTTCGATCTGGTGAATACGAAGGTCTGAAGGAGAAGTTGGCCGGCCCGCAATGGAAGCCAGACTATGGTCCTTCCAAATTTAATAAGGAGGCTGGTGCTACCGCTGTTGGTGCAAGGGACTTCCTCGTAGCCTATAATGTTAATCTGAATACAACTTCTACCCGGAGAGCCAATGCAATAGCCTTTGATGTAAGAGAGCGGGGCAGGGTAAAGAGAGAGGGCGACCCATTGACCGGTAAGATTGTAAAAGACAAATCAGGAAAACCAGTTTACACTCCTGGCACACTAAAAGAAGTAAAGGCTATCGGATGGTTTATTGAAGAATATGGTGTTGCCCAGATTTCAATGAACCTGACAAATATTTCAATCACCCCGGTTCATAAGGCATTTGATGAAGTCTGTAAGAGTGCAGAATCCAGGGGAATACGGGTTACCGGTTCAGAATTAGTAGGTTTAATACCCCTAAATGCTATGCTGGATGCAGGTCGATATTTCTTGAAAAAGCAAAAACGATCCATAGGTGTTTCTGATAAGGAGCTCATAAAGATTGCGGTTAAATCAATGGGTCTGGATGATTTGTATCCTTTTAAACCGGAAGAGAAAATTATTGAATATCTGC
>JASJGS010000219.1:0-2660 GCA_033791445.1 Bacteroidales bacterium
CTCTATTGCTCGGTACAGGTTTAATGTGTGAGTTTGTAATAAGGAAAATAAAAAATATAAAGTACCGAATCATTATCTGTATAGCTCTTCTGGCACTCCTCCTTCTCATTTGGGCAGAACTTGCAGTAGGAATCTTCGGGACACCGTTTGGCGGACAGTAAACACTTAATTGAGAAATATTATTGCCTGGTCAGATGTTTCCATCTGACAATTCCATCAATTTCCCATCAGGTGGAAACACCTGGCTCCCATCACTCAGCCTATTTTAAAATGATTAAGATTTGTGTCAAGAATTTTTTTATTTTTGGTAGTCTAAGCATTAGCTTCATGCTAAATAAATTAACCTAAATGATAAATAGTTTTGGGAGAATGGTGAATAAAAATTCTCATTATCTGTGGATTATGTCGGATAATTGGTAATTTTACTGAGGCTATAACAAGTTATCGGTAATACAAAGAAAAGACACAGCTGAAAAATAAGTTTCCCGACAAGGTTAAACTTTTGATACTTCTTGAAAGTTGAATATAAAATTAAATTAGTGGTGATATGAAACCACCAGAAAAAACAGGACAATTCTAATAAGCCATACAAGTAGTAAAAAATTAAATCTGTAACAATATGAGAAATTTTTTTACAATTGCAATTCTTGCATTATCAATTAGTGCTTTTGCACAACTCCCAGCCTATAACTGGGGATTTTCCCTTGGTACTCTTAACGATGATTACCACACTGATTTAATTACCGATCATGATGGTAACATATACATAACTGGTTTTACAACTTTAATGATCGATATGGATCCAGGGCCAGGCAGTACAATAGTTGGGGTAACAGGCTTGCAAAATTGTTTTCTTGCAAAATACGATCCCGAAGGGAATCTGGACTGGGCAATGGCCTGGAGCGGAGGAGGATATCAACTGGGAATGGATCAGAACAATAACGTTATAATTACAGGTATATTTACAAATACTACAACTATTGGTACGCAAATACTAACCAGCCTGGGTTGGGATGATATCTTCCTGGCAAGTGTAAGCCCTGGAGGTACTGTCAACTGGGCATTTTCATTTGGCGGTGTTGAGCCCGACCAGCCCACTGCCCTGACAATTGGCCCGGGGGGCGATATATTCCTGGGTGGCCGTACTAAATTAGACGTTGACTTTGACCCTGGACCAGGATCATTCATTTTAAATGGGCTGGGGCTTTATGATGGTTTTTTTGCTCGTTACACAGATCAGGGCCAATTTGTTTGGGCTAAGATGTTCACAACATCTGCTGATGAGGAGGTTTCGCATATTGAATCAGATAATAATGGATTGCTCTATGTTGGAGGCACCTTCCGTCTACCCATGGACTTCAGCCTGGGGGCAGGTAACCCTATCCTTACGCCAATTGGCATAAATGACCATTTTATTGCTGCCTACGATACAGCTGGAACATTCCAATGGGCCAGGCAATTCGGGGGCGTAGGTAATTCGTCAATACTATTCAGCGGCTTAGGAAATAACTGGAATAGTGGTCCGGCAATTGCGGTAAGCGGCAATTTTCTTGACACCCTCTACATCGGCACTTCTTCGATGTATGATGCATATGGTCCTGTCGATATTTACACTCTTGTATATGATAATAGCGGCAACCTGCTAACCAGCTTCACACTAGGTGGTGCTGGCGCTTTTGGTTTTGCAGGAGAATTAGTAGTGCAAGATAACGAGCTGATCCAATCCGGCTCTTTTTCAGGAACAGTGGACCTCGACCCCCGTGCATCATTGGATACCATGTTCACCGCCTCCTCTCAAAAAGATGCTTTTCTGGTAAGGTACAGCGAGTCCCTGGAACCTCTTGGAATCTATATGTGGGAAGGTACAGGCGAAGATTATGCATTCCAACTCACTATGGATGCGGGAGAAAATCTGTTACTGGGTGTACGGTTCGAAGGAACATTGTATCAACAGCCACTTGCACAAGCAGATCCGGCTATTTCTTTGGGAGGAATAGATTTTTCAATCATCAAGCTGGGTAACAGTATTATACCTAGCGGCCTGGAGCAAAATGATCCAGGATCATTCTTGATGCACCCGGTACCTGCAAAAGATTATTTCAATATTCAAACATCCAGCCTGCTGGTTGAAGGAAATCTAACGGTTTATAATTCATCAGGCTTGATCGTTTACACCCAGGCATTTTCTCATGAAACTTATATAAAGACTGTGGACACAAGTACGTGGCCGATTGGTATCTATTTCGTGAAAGTTCAAACAGATAAAGGGGACGCAATACAAAAACTTATTATCGCTCGGTAATCTGTTCATTAATTTTTTATAAATCACTCTTGACTGATTCTCCCGGCCACCACAATACAACAAATGTTTATTTATAATGTGGTCTAGATGTTTCCATCTGACAATACCCTCAATTTCACGCCAGGTGGAAACACCTGACTCCGCTCAATTAATCGAAATGTAGATATTTTTTGTCGTAAAGAAAGATTTCATTTATCTTTGGAATATAACAAATAGCATATACTGATATCCGGAAATATGAAGTGTTATTCGGTATTTTTTACACGGATATAAGGAGTTATCGGAAATGCTCAGAAGAAAAGAAAAGATTGAAATGAAATTAAGGAAATCCATTATCCTCACTGTGAAAAGGAAATTA
>JASJGS010000220.1:0-51495 GCA_033791445.1 Bacteroidales bacterium
TGCAGATAATTTGAATACACATTACCTGTAGAATTAACGACATAATACTGGTCAGGATCTATCTCTTCATATGAATTTATATTAACAGATTTTAGTATCCATTCCTTTTGATCCGTTTGAATGCCTTCTTCAATTCCCAGATATTTTTTTGCATACCTGTAATATGGTCCTCTTTTTTTTGTCACTTCAGTAGCCGTGACTTCAAGATTCAGAATTGTCCGAGGAAGTGCATAAACAATTGGATTGGAGCCAGACTGCACACCTCCATTCAATGGATCAACTGTCCTGCTAACTGTTGGTTCTGTAGTCTGGCAGGAATTTAGTAAGACTAATACAGCTGGAATAATGAGTATTTTAGTAAATTTCATCATATCTAATTTTTATTGGTTATAAAATTAACAATAATCCTTTTTGTTTTAAGTCGAAAGTAATATTACTCATTAAGACTTAGGAAAGCATTTCCAAGATTATTAATTATATCTGATGCAGTTAATGCCTCTTCTCCGAGATAATCCCTGGCAAAATCTCCCGCAGTACCGTGAATATATACTCCAATGATTGCTGCCAATAAAGGCTCATACCCCTGGCTCAACAAGGATAAAATAATACCTGTGAGAACATCACCACTTCCTGCAGTTGCCATTCCTGGATTACCAGTGGAATTAAAAAAACATCTTCCATCTGGGGATGTTATTGAAGTAAAGGCTCCCTTTAAAACTACAATTACTTTGTGCTTAATTGAAAAATCGATCTGCATCAAATGACGATCATAACCGCTCTTAGCTTTTTCAGTTAATCTTTCAAATTCTTTTGGATGAGGAGTTAAAATACTGTTTTCCGGCAGTTTATTTAGCCAGTCATGGTTTTGTGCAAGTATATTTAGGGCATCTGCATCAATTACTATGGGTTTCTTTGTTTCTTCGATTAGCATTTGTAAGCCAGCCTGGGAATTATTTCGACAACCCAGAGCAGGTCCCACACCAATTGCATTATATTCAATTAAATCAGGAGGCTGAGAAAATAAAATATCCGACTGATCAAGACTAATCATAGCCTCTGGAACCGATATTTGCATTATATCATTTCCCATTCGAGGAATATGAGTAGTTAATAAACCAACTCCTGAACTAAGGCACGCCTGTGAAGCAAGAACTGCTGCCCCCATCTTGCCATAACAACCCGATATCAGTAGTGCATGGCCAAATGTACCCTTGTGGCTAAACTTATTTCTAGGCTTTTTATTTGCTTTTATAAAATCCTTCGTAACATAAAAATAAGGTGTCTTCTCCTGCTGAATTATTCTTGGATGAAGGCCAATAGGCAATATCACCCAGTCACCAGCAAAGGAATCATTTTCAGCAAAGAGAAAAGAAAGCTTTGGAAACTGCAATGGCAAAGTAAAATTAGCCTTTATTATATTTTCCTGAATATTTTCTGAATTGCTTTCGCCCATCAAGCCTGAAGGAATATCAATTGAGACTATTTGAGCTAAAGATTTATTTAAATGTGTAATTATTCTGGCATATAAACCGGAAAGTGGCCTGGTAAGTCCTGACCCGAAAATAGCATCCAGAATCAAATCTTCCATCATCAATTCCGGAAAATCTATTTCCTGTCGAATTTCCTTAATAACTACTTTGTTCTGATTCTCTAGTCTGGTTAAATTTACTTTATAATCAGCTGATACCTTATTTGAAAACTTAATTAAGTATACTATAACTATAAATCCCTGATCAGCTAGCAGCCTGGCTACAGCCAAACCATCACCACCATTGTTACCAGTCCCAACAAAAACCTTGACAGGTGTTGTTGTGTGAAAATTATCAAACAACCAGGCATATATTGATTTTGCTGCTCTTTCCATAAGATCAACAGAGGAAATTGGCTCATTCTCTATGGTATAAGAATCAATTTCTCGAATCTGATCTGTACTGAAAACCTTATTTAGTAAATCAAAGTTCATCTAACTACTAAAAAAATAACTATAACTGTTCAAACCATCGTGCATATCTACAAATTTAAATCCTTCCTACCTGAAAAAAAACTTTTTAAGCAATTAGTTATTGTGTAGTTTCCAATTTCGTCTTCTCAAAAAAAGATTTCTATATTTGTCACTTTATAAAATTTATAATTCATCTTAAAATCAATTAACCATGTTAAAAGGACACCCCAAAGGATTATATGTTTTTTTATTTGCAAATATGGGTGAGCGATTTGGCTACTACACCATGCTTGCAATATTTATCCTTTTTATTCAGGCCAAATTTGGAATGAATGCTGAAGAAGCTGGAAGGGTTTATGGCACATTCCTTTTTGGAATTTATTTTATACCTCTCTTTGGAGGTATAATTGCAGATAAACTGCTTGGATTTGGAAAGACTATTGTTACTGGTATTGTACTTATGATAGGGGGTTATTTCCTTCTGGCCCAACCCGGATCCGGAAAACTCATAATCTATATTGCTTTAACTATTATTTCATTTGGTACAGGATTCTTTAAGGGTAATCTTCAGGCTCTTGTTGGAAAGCTTTATGATGATTCAAAATTTGACAAATATCGTGATGCTGCATTTTGGATATTCTATATGGGTATTAACATTGGCGCCTTCTTCGCTCCTTCTGCCGCTCAGGCCATGAGCAACTGGATTCTAAAAAAGGGCGATCTTATTTACAATGCCAATATTCCGAGCATGGCGCATGATTTCCTAAATTCTGTTCAATCAGGGGTTCCATATGAAAAAACAGCCGAATTGACTGAGCTGGCGAAAAGTTCAATTATTGAAGGATCCTCTTATACATTCACCAACCTAACCGACTTTAGTAATCATTACATTGAGACCTTAAGCCAGTCATATAGTTACGGATTTGGAATTGCGGCTGTAAGTATAGCATTTTCCCTTTTAATTTTCATTGGTTTCAGGAAGACTTACAAGCATGTTGATGTAATGCACAAGCATGCTGTAAAAGATGAAACATCTAATGTTATAAAACTTACTCCGGAACAATATAAAAGGAGGCTGGTAGCATTAGGACTTGTATTTATTGTAAATATTTTCTTCTGGATGGCTTTCCATCAAAATGGATTTACATTGACCATATTTGCCAGGGACTACACCTTTACTGAGGTTACAGCTTTCACTTATGCTTTTTTTGACCTCAGGGCATTCTTGCCTATAATTACAACAATTATTGGTCTTGTATTGTTAATTGGCAAAAATAACAGCAAGCTAACAAAGCTGATTGGAGCTAGCCTTTCTATTATATCTGCTGCTATTGCATACTTTGTGATCAGTGGTTTTGATCCCAAAATGCCTATAAGTCCTATTATCTTTCAGCAGTTTAACCCAATATTTATTGTATTCCTAACTCCTTTGATTATTGGAATATTTGCTATGATGAACAAAAGGGGTTTGGAACCCAGCTCTCCAAGAAAAATTGGGATTGGACTTATCCTGGCTGGTTTAAGCTTTGTAATAATGATAGTAGCTGCAAAAGGATTGGTTGCACCAAGAGATTTCGTTGCTGGATCCATAGCTGATGCAATGCGGGTTACCCCTTACTGGCTAATTGCAACTTATTTCAGTTTAACTGTTTCAGAATTGTTTTATAGTCCCATCGGCTTATCTTTTGTATCAAAAGTGGCCCCACCCAGCTTATCAGGTTTTATGCAGGGAGGTTGGCTTGCTTCAACTGCGATTGGGAATGCCCTTGCTGGACTAATTGGTCCTTTCTGGGCAAAATGGGAAATGTGGCAATTCTTTTTATTGCTTGTGGTTATGTTATTCCTTTCTTCGGCTTTTATTTTCAGCATAATGAAGACACTTGAAAACGCAACTAAAAGCGATTAACATAAAAAATATTTTTTCAATTAAAAAACCTTACCAGAATTGGTAAGGTTTTTTATTTATAATCCAATTCTAAATTTTCTTAATCTCTATGATTTTACTTACCAAAATTAGAATCTGTAACATATTTTTGAATTGGCAATAATTGAATAATTACCCATATCTATCATTATATTTTGAAACTTTGGATTTAAAATAGCGTTAAATAAAAAAAGTCGCAATTCTAATTGTGGAAAATAATTCTTCAAAATACGAAAAAGGAGCACAGTCTCAATTAAGACCATTGGAGATTAAAGGAGCTGTAAAAACTCCTAACATTATATATTCTCCTGATGAGAATTATTTTGAAATTAGCGGAAAGTCAATCCCTGAGGATCACAATACTTTTTTTAAGCCAGTTTTAGATTGGTTAGATGATTTTACGGCAAATCCACCGGAAAAAACAAAATTTGATGTAAACCTGGAATACTTTAATACCAGCTCATCGAAAATCCTGCTCAGAATTTTTAAAACTCTTGAGAAGGTGCAACTAAAAAATAAACAAATCGAAGTTACCTGGCATTTTGAAGAAGATGATCTGGATATGAAAGAATGTGGCCAGGATTTTAGTGCTATGGTCAATATCCCATTTACTTTGATTGAAGAAGAAGAATAACTCAAAATATTTCCCACTTTTCGAAAGCTCATTCCCTACCTGCAATTAGCATCTTTTATTTTTTCTCAACAAATAGTTAAAAAAGAATTGGAAAGATTCTAATTCAAAAAATTATAAATTAGTGATCCCCTCTTTCCTATTCATGTTATCTTTGATAAAACTTGAATAAATTTGAATTATGTCAGAAATTAAAGTAATAACAGAAGCATTAAAGCAGTTCAGGGATGCCAGAAATTGGTCCCAATTCCACAATGTCAAGGACCTTTCTCTGGCTTTATCAATTGAAGCAGCCGAATTAAATGAACTATTTTTATGGAAACGTGAGGATGAACTTGATAAAACGGACCAATTAAAAGTTCAGGAAGAATTGGCGGATATATTTTCCTTTGCTTTTCTAATTGCAAAAAAATATGATTTCAATATCCGTGAGATTGTTTTGGATAAGATTTCAAAAAATAACCAGAAATATCCAGTTGAAAAATCAAAAGGGAATGCCCAAAAATATAATGAGTTGAAATAGTAGTTTTGAGTACAGATTTAATAAATCATAAATGAAAGCATTTAGGCTTACCGGATTAAATAAAATGGAATTATTAACCGTTCCTGATCCGAAAATCAACTCCAATACCGATGTTTTAATTAGGATGAGAACTGTCGGGGTCTGTGGTTCAGACATACACTACTATAATACTGGCCGGATTGGAACCCAGGTCGTAAAATATCCTTTTACTTTAGGACATGAAGGAGCTGGAGAAGTTCTAAAAACTGGCAATAAAGTTACGACGTTAAAACCGGGAGATATGGTAGCAATTGATCCCGCAATGCCCTGTTATGATTGTGATCAATGCAAAATGGGCCGAACCCATACCTGTAGTAACTTAAGATTTCTCGGAAATCCAGGCCAGGCCGAGGGATGCCTCTCAGAATATATTGTGATGCCGGAGAAAAGTCTATTTCCCGTTTCAAATTTAATAGGTTATGATGGTGCAACACTTTCTGAACCACTTTCAATAGGTCATTATGCTGTTGTACAATCACAAATTAAATCGGGTTCAAAAATAGCCATACTGGGTTATGGCCCAATTGGAATGAGTGTCTTTAAATCAGCACAGCATACCGGAGTCAGTTCTATTTTTGTTACGGATAAAATCAATGAAAGACTAAATATTGCCGATTCTAATGGCTCCAATTGGACAGGCAACCCATTGACATTAGATGTTTGTAAAAAAATAGAAGAAATGGAACCTCAACTACTTGATATTGTATATGAATGCTGCGGGCAGCAAGTAGCAATTGATCAGGCCATTGAGATTTTGAAACCAGGGGGGAAACTAATGATTATTGGCATCCCTGAATTTGAAAGATGGTCGTTCAGCGTTGATAAACTCAGGCACAAAGAAATCACAATTATAAATGTTAGGAGACAAAACGAAAATGTTCAAGCTGTTTTAGATCTTATGGAAAGCGGCTCCATAAATGTTATAGACATGATAACACACAGGTTCCCCTTTTCAAGGACTGAAGAAGCATTTAACCTTGTTTCAGATTACAGGGATGGGGTAATGAAAGCTATGATTTATTTTTAAAAATAAATGTGGTGCCTTCTTCTGAATAATTAATAATTTTACTTTCTTAATCATTTACTCACCACAACTAATCAAAAAATGAAAATTGCAGTAGTTACATTAAATGGGGAAGCCATTAGTCAACATTTTGGTAAGTCACCTTACCTGAAAATCTTCGAAATTCAAGATAATGAAATTGTAGGAGAGGAACTAAGGGAAAGAAAAACAGGGCATTTTGCTCCAAATTCTGCCCACATTCAGCATCATGAACATGATCACGGGTCACATCATGGGCATGGCCTGGATAAGCACTCGCAACACAAACATAAGGCTATGGCAGAAGAAATTGCTGATTGCGATATTCTAATTGCCGGGGGAATGGGCATGGGTGCTTATGAAAATTTCAAATCAGCCGGCTTGGAAGTCATCATGACTGACGAGAATATAATTTTGGAGGCCGTCCAAAAATACCTGTCAGGTAATCTCATAAACCTGAAACAGCGGACACATTAGGTGGTTAAAAGAAAAAAGGGATGTCTGAGACATCCCTTCATTAATTCTAGTGATTTGCTTAAGACTTTCTATTTTGCATTCTTAAATGCACCGAGTCCTGCAAATTTCGCATCTTTTCCTAGCATTCTTTCAATCCGCAATAGCTGATTGAATTTGGCAATTCTTTCGCTACGGCATCCCGACCCTGTTTTTAAGTGTCCTGTACTTGTTGCCACTGTTAAATCTGCTATAAAAGGATCTTCAGTTTCACCTGAACGGTGTGAAACAAAACAAAAATAGTTGTTTGCTTTTGCCAGTTCTATGGTTTCAAGAGTTTCAGTCAATGAACCAATCTGGTTAAGCTTTATTAAAATTGAATTTGCTACACCTTTATCAATACTTTCCTGAAGGATTTTTTTATTGGTACAAAGAAGGTCATCACCTACGATTTCAATCTTATCACCCAGTTCATCTGTCATTACTTTCCATCCATCCCAATCATTTTCTGCCATTCCGTCTTCAATAGAAATAATTGGATACTTACTCACCCAATCTTTCCATATTGCCACCATTTCCTCTGAAGTTTTATATGACTGGTCTGATTTAAAATACTTGTATTTTCCATTTTCCCACATCTCACTTGTAGCTGGATCAAGACAGATAGAAATATCTTCTCCTGGCCTATATCCCGCTGCTTCAATCGCTTGTAAGATAACTTCAATAGCCTCTTCGTTTGATTTTAAATCCGGAGCAAATCCGCCTTCATCCCCAACTCCTGTACTATATCCTTTATTTTTTAAAACAGTTTGAAGTGCATGGAATGTTTCGGCTCCCATTCTTATCGAAGTTTCAAAGTTGGGTGCATTATGAGGGGCAATCATAAACTCCTGATAATCTACGTTATTTGTAGCATGTGAACCACCATTAATAACATTCATGGCCGGAACTGGCATTAGAGACGCATTCACACCACCTAAATATCTAAAAAGCGGTATATGCAAAGCTGTAGCAGCTGTTCTAGCTGCAGCCAGAGAAACACCTAAAATTGCATTTGCTCCTAATTTAGCTTTATTTGGGGTTCCATCAAGCTCAATCATTTTGCGGTCAATCTCACGTTGTAAGTCTACCTGCATTCCAATAATTGCTGGAGCTATGTGTTTATTGACATTCTCTACGGCTTTTAAAACTCCTTTTCCGTTATACCTTGATTTATCACCATCACGCAATTCTACAGCCTCTTTTTCTCCGGTTGAAGCACCAGAAGGAACCATAGCACTTGAACGGACACCATTCTTAAGGACAATTTCCACCTCAACAGTTGGGTTACCCCGTGAATCTAAAACCTCCTGTGCATAAACATTTTTAATTTTCATAATTATAATTTTTAAAAGATATTAATTTTCTTTCCTCAAATAGATTTCTTTTCGAATAAAAGGAGCACAAAATTAAGCAAATATTGGAAGCTTTTTGAGGATTTTTGTCAGTTTCTTGTTCTTACTATGTCATTATAGTATGTTTACAAAAAGGAAATAGCTTTGCAACTAATTCACCAACCTAGATGAAAATACTTATACTTTGTACTGGAAATTCATGTCGAAGCCAAATGGCAGAAGGTTTTCTTCAATCCTTTGACCAAAATCTTGAAGTTTATTCTGCTGGAACATATCCCTCTACAAAAGTTCATCCAATAGCGGTAAAAGTTATGCAGGAGGTTGGAATAGATCTTAGTGGAAATTATCCAAAAGATGTGGACGAGTTTATTGGTAATCAACTTGATTATGTTGTTACCGTATGCGGACATGCAAAAGAAAACTGCCCGGTTTTTACAGGCGAAGTAGCCAATAACTTACATATTGGGTTTTATGATCCTGCCGAAGCCACTGGAACAGAAGATGAAGTATCAAAAGTTTTTAGAAATGTAAGGGATAAAATAAATATAGACTTCCGTAACTTTTATGAAAAAAATATAAAAAACAATTGATCGGTTTTTTTTAATAATTACCTTTTATTCAATCATCCATATATCCCATGTCAAAAAATCGTCTAAAATTTCTTGACAAATATCTGACAATCTGGATTTTCCTCGCAATGGCACTTGGAGTAATGTCCGGTTATTTTTTTCCGAAAATTGCAGGCTTCTGGGATAAATTAAGTTCAGGGACTACCAATATTCCCATTGCAATTGGTTTAATACTTATGATGTACCCTCCATTGGCCAAAGTAAATTACGAAGAATTGGGAGAAGTATTTAAAAATTATAGGATTCTGGGTCTATCTCTTATACAAAATTGGATAATCGGACCGATACTCATGTTTGTCCTTGCAATAATTTTCCTTCCGCAATACCCAAATTTTATGGCTGGACTAATACTTATCGGGCTGGCTCGTTGTATTGCCATGGTCATTGTATGGAATGACCTTGCCCAGGGCGATACTGAATATGCAGCAGGGCTGGTTGCATTTAATTCAATTTTTCAAGTGCTATTTTTTTCTTTTTATGCCTATGTTTTCCTTACAGTTCTTCCGAATTGGATTGGTTTGCAATCCTTTAAAGTAGACATTACCATGGGGCAGATTGCGAAAAGTGTATTTATTTATCTTGGGATTCCCTTTTTAGCCGGTTTTTTAACCCGTACAATTCTTATCAGGGTTAAATCTAAAGAATGGTACGAAAACAAATTCATTCCAAAAATAAGTCCAATAACCCTTATTGCTCTTTTATTTACAATTTTCGTTATGTTTTCTTTAAAGGGTGAGTTAATAGTGGAGATTCCATTAGATGTTGTCAGAATTGCCATCCCCTTAACTATTTACTTTGTAATCATGTTTTTTATTTCCTTTTTCATGGGGAAGAGAATGGGTGCAGGCTATTCAAAAACTGCAAGCATTTCTTTTACAGCAGCCAGTAATAATTTTGAGTTGGCCATTGCAGTTGCCATTGCAGTTTTTGGGATTAATTCAGGAGAAGCATTTGCAGCAGTGATTGGCCCTCTGGTGGAGGTTCCTGTTTTAATATCACTGGTTAATGTTGCCCTATTTTTCAAAAAGAAATATTTCTCCGAAAACACAGAAGCCTAATCTATTTGCTTTCCATTTGAAATACCCCCTACTCATATCTCAATGAAGTAGCCGGATTCTGCATAGCCGCTTTGTAAACCATACCACTTATGGTAACTGCAGCCACAAATAGCATAATAATAATTGACCAAATAAAAATTCCAGGCGTCATATCCAGGAAATGGTCCCATATACTATCAAGAAGCATATCTGAAAGAAAATAAGCACCGATTGAACCAATTATTGAAGAAATTGTCAGCAGAATAAAAAACTTTTTACTCAATAGGCCTATAATTGATGTAATAGGCGCTCCAAGAATCTTCCGTACCCCAATCTCCTTGGTTTTGCTAATAATATTTAAAGAAGTTAAGGTATAAAGTCCAATTAAGGATAGCACCATCGCCGCAATAGCCAGGAAAATAAAAAGTTGTTTTATACTTCTATTTATAAGCTTTGCTTCCTCCAGCGTATCTTCTTGAAATCTGCCTGTAAATGGATAATTTGGTACCAATTCTATCCATTTATCTTCACAATATCTAAGTACAACTGCAAGATCCTCAGCATTTGCACGAACTGCAATCGTATAATAACTATCTATTTGTGCCAGGCGCATAATTGCCGGTTCAATTTCTCTCCACATACCAGCCACGTAATAGTCTGCAACCACCCCTATCACTGTCAACCTGGTCGTATCATAAAGTGTTACAACATGACCAACTGGGTTTTCCCAACCAAAAGCTTCTACAAAGTTCTGATTTACAATAATAGACCCAGATCTGTCTGCCTCAACTCTAGCTTTTTCAAAAAGTCTCCCATCAATTAATCTGAGTCCCATAGTTTGAGCATATTCGGGTCCTATTTCCAAAACATCTACTTCAATCTGCTGATTTTCATCCTCTAAAGGTCTTCGGTAATTACCCCATCCAATGTGTTCATGGGTTCCTGCGGCGGAAATAACCTTTGGATTCGTCAATACTGCATCTTTATATCTATTGAATATATCAGGTCCAGCTGGCACAACTATTAACATATCTCTATCGTAACCTAGATCAAGGGTTTCCTGGAAGGTTGCATTCTTAGCAAAAATAAATCCTGACGCTAAAGAAGTAACTGAAATTGCGAATTGAAATACCAACAAAATTTTCGATAAGGTCCCAGCACTTCCCAAACTGGATTTTCCTCTGAAAATAACTACCGGATTCAGAGAACTTATATAAAAGGCTGGGTATGCACCAGCAAGAAATCCAGTAAACAACAATAACAACAGTAGAAATATCCAGAAATTAATGTATTCTGTAAAGCTGAGTTGGATTGTCATGTACTCCCACATACTACTATATGCTGGCACTAAAAATTTGGCTATTCCTATAGCTACAAATAAAGCCAGTAATGTTATCAGCATATTCTCCAATAAAAACTGAACAACAAGTTGTCGCTTTTGGCCTCCAACAACTTTCCTGAGACCGATCTCTTTCAATCGCCTACCAGCAGCAGCAATTGATGTATTTGCAAAATTAAAGCATGCAATTAAAAGTATTAATATAGCCATGATAGGAGGTGAAACAACTGCTGCTGGATGCATTCCCGGGTATAAATTACCTGACCATATTTCCCGGGAATTATCTCCAACATCCTTTAAGGGCACCAACCGGAAACCGGTAATAATAAAATCTTTCCTTGCTCTATTCTGGATTGGAATATATTTATCAAGCCCATTTTCAATGTTTTCAAATATGGACGGATCATCAAGTTGTACAAATAATACTCTGGCCCAGGTCTTCCAGTCCGTATCGTTGGTTTCCCACATTTTTAGGAAATTATCAAAATGCGTTAATACATCAATTCTAAAACTTGAGTTTTGTGGAAGGTCCTCAAATACCCCAGAGACTGAATAAGTATGTTCATTATTCTGATCGTTGAAAATTGATATTGACTTCCCAACTGGGTCATCTTCACCAAAAAGAATCTCAGAGAGCTCTTTACTTATAAAAACATTCCCCTTATTTTCAATGGAATTTTTATTGCCTGACAGCAAATTAAAAGTAAATATATCTAGAAATTCAGGATCGACATATGAAATATTCATATTGAAAATTTCAAGATCAGCCTTTACAGGCGACCCTGAACGCATCAGTCTGGCAACTTTCTTAATACCTGGTATATCCTTTTGAATTTCTAAGCCCAGAGTGGCAGGCACTAAACCATACTCCTGGTCTCTACCCTGCATATCGCGGTAACTGTTTATCCGGTATATCTCATCAAAATTCTCATGACTGCGGTCAAATTCATATGCAAACATATGATTGAAATAAGCAACAATACAGATTGCCAGAGCCAATCCTAAACCCAGGATATTTATCAGAGCGTACACCCTGTTTTTAAACAAGTTCCGAAGAGTAACAATAAAATAGTTTTTTATCATTATTAATACTTATTTAATTCAAACCCTAGAGCCTGTATAAAAGCATCACTCTATTCAAAATTAATATCCATAATGGATTTCTTGCAGAAAATAATCAAAAAAAAGATCAATTCTCCTGAAGTTAATGTTTTAGATGCAATTTTCGCCCTAGAAATATAACGTTTCCAGACAATTAACGTAAACCCATGTATAGTTAATTAGATGGTTTACACGGAATTGGTTTTTGAATGATTCAAAGTTTTACAAAAATCTCGGGAATACTCTATGCAATAGTCCTAATATGGGTTATGCATGTCCCATTCTCATACTCTCAGAATACTGCATCCATCTCAAAACCAAATCTTTCAATCAGCTACGACACATTAATGATTGAATACGATTTAGTCAACTGCTTTGAAGGATATTCATATGAAATCAGGATTGAGGCAAATGATATAAATGGAAACGCAATTGAGCCAGGTCGTACACATGGCGATATAGGAACCAACATCGCTTGTGGCCAAAGTAAAATTATTTATTGGATTCTGGCACCAGGAACCATAAGTTCAAATGATGGACTATTCATTACTGTAAAAGGAACCCCCATTCAAACTAATACCCAAAAACCCCAGATAAGCAAATCAAAATATATTCTGTCATCCATTGCTTTTCCCGGAAGCGGTTTATCAGTAATAAATAAGGGAAAACCCTTCTGGATAATGGGAATTGCTGGTTATGCCGGATTAGCTACCACTATTCACTTCAACAGCCAGGCAAAAATGCTGAAGCAATATAATGAGCAATACTCAGATAGGGACAGTTACCAGGAATATGAAGATAAATACCAGGAATATAAGAAGTATGCAAATATTGCCGCTATTTCAACAGGGGCAATTTGGGCAGCGAATTTAATCTGGACATTTGCTTCTTTACCCAAATTAAAGATCCCAGGCTTGACATCTCAAAACAGAAAATTTTATATTAACCTTATTTATACACCAGAGGTCACTGCTCCGGTTATAGCTTTTAAACAAAAATTCTAAAATGAAAAAAGAAAAGTTAATAGTTCTATTTGGTGCATTTTTTCTAATGCTTTTTACTGGAAATTTGATTCAGGCTCAAAATGCAGACATATCAAGTCAAAAGTCATTTATTAAGTTATCCGACAACACCATTCCTGCTAGTAAAAAAGACACATCCAATGTTTCAGCTTTTACAATAATATATCCAAAATTCAGCAATGACAGGGTTCATATAAGCGAATATGAAGAAGTGAACTTCATTGGTAAACTATATGATATTCACCTGGTCAGAACTCTTCTTTTTAACGAAAAAGAAATTGAATGGTCAAAAGATGGGCTTTTCGGCGAGGCAGTTAAACTTGATCCTGGAGACAATAATCTAACTGTAAAAGTTGTATACTCTAATGGCATAGAAAATGTTAGCCATTTCCAAATTAGATATGTTAGTAGAAGTGTTTCAGGTCAAAAAGAAACCACAGTAGGCCTCTCACAATAAGTCAGTGATTGTCAACTCATATGATTCCAGATCCATTGGCTAACCGCAATTTAAAATCAAAAGTTCTATATTATTACCTTTTTGGATGTAAATTAGGATATAAGAGGAAGCCTTATAAACTGTCAGGAACACCCAGATATCATAAAGAATAATTCTAAATTAATGGTAGTCAGACCATTTTCCCGAGATATGTTTTCCAAAATAAGTATAGGTGCTATACTTTTAAACAAGTATTTGAAAAACATAATCTTATTCTCCTAAAACGATAATTTATAGAATTACATAATGAACTGGAAAAAAATAGTCATAACCCTGCTCCGGTGTGCAATTGGCTGGCATTTTATCTATGAAGGTTTATCAAAATTAATGGCAGAAGACTGGACAGCTGCTGGTTACTTATCTCATGCTACAGGTCCGTTCTCAGGTTTTTATCACTGGCTTGCTTCTTCAGAAGCCATTATGAAAGTAGTTGATCCAATTAATATATACGGACTAATTCTTATCGGATTGGGATTGTTTCTCGGCCTGGCTATTCGGTATGCAGCTATTGGTGGAATTGTACTCTTAACTCTTTACTATTTCGCATACCCTCCTTTTGGAGGCTCATTATTTGGAACAGCTGAAGGGAATCTATATATAGTAAATAAGAATTTTATTGAGGCTTTGGCTTTAATAGCTATTCTCTTCGTCAAAGAAAAAGGCTATGGCTTATATGCTTTAAAAATATTTTCAGCAAAAAAGCAAAATGATCCAATTGAAGAAACTGATTTGGAGAAAGTAAATTCACGAAGGGAGGCATTAAAAAATCTCGCCACTCTTCCAGTACTGGGTTTCCTGGGGTGGGGAGCAATCCGTGACCAGAGGAAATATGGTGTTGATGCCCTATCAGGAGCAACTATTCAAATAGGTGCTGCCGATATTAGCGAATTAAAGGGAGATCTTCCTACAGGTAAAATTGGAGAGCATACCATTAGCAGAATTATTTTGGGAGGTAATCTAATCGGTGGCTGGGCCCATTCTCGTGACTTGATCTATGTACCTTCACTATTTAGAGCATACAATACTGAAAGAAAAATATTCGAAACTCTAATGCTTGGAGAAAAAGCAGGGATCAATACTATCAATATAGGTTTTCCAACGAACGGGATTATCCAGAAATACAAAAAAATTACAGGCAGTAAAATTAAAGTGATTTCACAGGTCGCCCCCGATATGGAGAATAATGACTTCTACGTTAATATCAATAAAGCCATTGATTTTGGAGTTGACATTATACAGGTACAAGGGAACTGGTGTGACTGGCTGGTAAGAGATAACAGGATTGATGTGGTTGAAAAAATGATGGCAAAAATCAGGAGCCAGGGCTATACAGCCGGGCTGGCTTCTCATACTGTTGATGCTTTGATTGCCTGTGAAGAACAGGGAATTATACCAGATTACTATATGAAAACAATGCACCATGATCATTACTGGTCAGCACATCCCATTGAAAACAGGGTTCCCTTTGAGGTCGATGGAAAAAACTATCCTGATCATGACAAATTTCACAATAACATTTTCTGCCTATTCCCCGACCGTACAGTAGAGTTTGTTCAACGGGCTAAGGTTCCGGTTATGGGCTTTAAGGTACTGGCAGCAGGTGCATTGAAACCCGAGGATGGCTTCAACTGGGCATTTAAAAACGGGGCTGATTTTATCTGTGTTGGTATGTTTGATTTCCAGGTTGTAAAGGATGTTAATACGACCATTGATGTACTGAACAACCTTCAGGGACGTTCACGCAAATGGTATGGATAATTCTATATGATATCTGCCTACAGATTATTCTATAATACTGCACTGAATGCGATATTTGTTTTCAAAGATCATATTCTTTACAAAAAGTAGCTTATAATGAAATACAATTCAACTGCTTTACTCATTGCCCTTCTTTTCATATTATTGACTGGCTGTAAAACAAAAACTGAAAGTAAACCAGATGAGTCTGGCAAAGAAGTCTATCCTTTTGAACTTTCAGAAGTTACACTGCTGGCTGGACCATTTAAACATGCTACAGATCTCAATATTAATTCACTTTTAAATTACGAGCCAGATAGACTTTTGTCAAAATTCAGGAGTGAGGCTGGTTTGCAAGCAAAAGCCCCACCTTACGAAGGTTGGGAAGCAGAAACTATTGCTGGGCATAGCCTTGGTCACTATTTAAGTGCATGTGCATTAATGTATCAATCAACAAATGATGAACGTTTTCTTGAACGAGTCAATTACATAGTTAATGAACTTGGAGAATGCCAAATGGCTGACGGAGATGGATACTTTGGAGCTTTTCCAAATGGTAAAAAAATCCTGGAGGAAGAGGTAGCAAAAGGAGATATCCGCTCACAGGGATTTGATCTAAATGGGATCTGGGTACCCTATTACACACAGCATAAACTTATGGCAGGATTGAGAGATGCCTACCATTTATGTGGTATACCAAAGGCCCTTAAAATTGAGATAGATTTTGCTGATTGGCTGGGGGGAATTGTTGAAAATCTTAATCACGAACAAATTCAGGAAATGCTTGATTGCGAACACGGTGGCATTAATGAAGTTTTAGTAGATCTTTATATTGATACGGATAATGAAAAGTTTCTCCAGCTGTCAAGGATATTTCACCATGAGTCAATTCTTGATTCCCTGGCAGCTGAAGTAGATATTTTACCTGGCAAGCATGGGAATACCCAGATCCCTAAATTAATTGGCCTGGCGCGAAGGTATGAAGCAACCGGTGATCCTGAAGATAAAAATGCAGCTCTATTTTTTTGGAAAACGGTAGTTGATCATCATTCCTATACAACAGGCGGCCATGGTAATCATGAATATTTTGGCCAACCTGACCAGCTTCGAAACAGGCTAAGTGATGAGACAACTGAAACATGCAATGTTTATAACATGCTAAAATTGACACACCATATTTTTCAGTGGGATCCCAGTGCGAAGGTAGCCGATTACTATGAAAGGGCTCTCTTTAACCACATCCTTGCATCACAGCACCCTCGGGATGGTAGGGTAATTTATAACCTCTCCCTTGAAATGGGAGGACGAAAAAATTATGAGGACCCGGAGTGGTTCACCTGTTGTGTGGGTACAGGTATGGAAACACATTCCAAATATGGAAAGAATATTTTTTTTAAAAATGAGAACGAGTTATATGTAAGTCAATTTATTGCTGCACGTGTTAATTGGGAAGAAAAAGGGGTAACCTTGTCTCAGTATACCAATTTTCCTGAAGAACAAGGAACAAATATTGAGGTTGAATGTGAAAGTCCTCAAAAATTCACTTTATACCTTCGATATCCCTACTGGGCTATAAAAGGGATCGAAATTAGAGTTAATGGAAAGAAACATAAAATCAGGCAAAACCCCGAAAGCTACATTGCCCTGAAGAGGGAATGGAAATCTGGGGATAAGGTGGAAGTAAGCTTCCCGTTTTCATTGAGACTGGATACCATGCCTGATGATAATAACAGAGTTGCCATTCTTTACGGTCCTTTGGTTTTAGCTGGGGATCTGGGTGCTGAAGATGATCCCTCAGCCAATGATCCTGAATTTGTGCCAATTTTACTTACCGAAGAAAGAGACCCAAGGATGTGGCTCAGCCCTACAAATAATAGAATAAATAGCTTCACAGTTTCACCTGAGGTAGCTCAACCTCGAAACTTTGTTTTAAAACCATTTTATTTAATGCATGAACGCCGATACTCTGTTTACTGGGATCTATTCAGCAATGAGCGATGGAGTCAATACCAATTTAATTATCAGGCTGAATTAAAGCGCAAAAAGGATTTGGAAGCAAAAACCATGGATTTTTTCCAGCCAGGAGAAATGCAGGAAGAACGAGACCATAATTTCAGAGGTGAGAAAACCCGTGTAATGGACTTTAGGCATAATAAAGCAAGAGTGGCAGATAGAGGTGGGTGGTTCTCATTTGAACTAAATATTGATTCCACCAAAAAAGCAGGATTGGTCATCCATTATTGGGGTGGATTTACTGGTTCCAAAACCTTTGATATACTTGTAAATGGGGAAAAGATTGCAACTGAAAATATTTCAGGAAAAAAAGATGGGGAGTTTATTGATATACAATATGATATACCGGAAAGTTTAATTTTGGATGGAAATAAGATAGTCGTTAAATTCCAACCACATGAAGGAAGTCGAGGAGGCCCCATATTTGGAGCCAGGACAATTATTTATTAGGAGTTGAGGGTTTTGTCCAAATGGATTGTAGACAATATTTTCTCAGTATTGACACCTACCATTCTAAATAAAATCTAAATAAGAAATAGATGCATTTCTAATATTCAAGAGAAAACAAAAAATTACACGAAAGGTATTTCTATGTATAAAACAAATTTATTTTTCTCAAAACCCCTATTATCACCAAGCTTATATCGCTGAACATCAATATACTAAATGTCGATTCAAATTAATTGATGTTAGATTAAAAAACTTGTTGTATTTTGCCCGATATTTCTGTGAAAATTTCGCTTTCCAATTGATATTCAAAAGAGTGGGATTTTTTCTTTTTAAACATTTTATAAATTAGAATCAAATAAAAATTGCCATGAATTTAAAAAAGTTGACATTTTATTTAATTGCAGCGGTCCTATTGAGTTCCGTAATTGTCTCATGCACACAAAAAGCACCCGAGGAAACTGCTGATTCAGGTGTTGAGTACTATCGTTTTATCCAGTTCAGTGAAACGCCTTTTGATACTGAAAAAGGAACACATCTATTAACAGAGAAAGAAGCTCAGACCGTAAATAATTATAAATTCACCTATGATGAAGCCGGCCGTCTAGGTTCTATTGAATATTGCAGAGGTGACGAAATTCTTAGCTATGGTTCAATGCGTGGAGCTGCCAAAATGGAATACTCCTATGAGGATAGCAAACAAACAAAGCACTTCTATAATAAAGAGGGTGAGCAGATTGAATCAGGAGGTGTTTTCTCAGCCGTTTTTACTTTGGATGATAAAGGTTTCAGAACAAGCCTTGAATTCCTGGATAAAGAAGGAAATCCGGTTGAAAACAGGAACAATATTAACCGTTATACCTGGACTAAACTGGAGAACGGATTAATTAAGGAATTGAGGTATAATCTAGCCAACGAAGAAACGATAATGAATCCCTTTTGTCCCTTCTATGAACTAAGATTTGAGTATGACACTAAAGGATATGTAACAAAAATGATGAACTACGAGGCAGATACACTGTACAACTGTACTGCAGAAAATTGCGGTGATATCGGGGTTTCATATTTTGAGTTTGTAAACAATGATAAGGGAGACCTTCTTAATTTTTCTGTACACAATACTGTTGGGCAACTTTCAAATCTTTATTGGGGATGGGCCAAGCGTCAGAACAAAGTGGATGACAATGGTTATACCATTGAAACTGCCATGTTTGACCAGGATGATGAATATCTCTCAGGAAAAAATGTTCCAGTAACAAAGAATTCATATGACGAGCACGGTGCGCTAATTGAAACAAGGAGTCTAGACAAAGACAGGAACCTTATCAATAATCCCAACAATGGGGTAGCCATTACCGAATTCAAATATGATGAAAAGGGGAACAGGACTGAAACTCTTAAGTTCGATAAAGAGAAAGTTGCAGTAGCCAATGATTAACTTTATTATGAAACACCATGGAAGGATTATCCTTCTTCCAGTTCTTGCAATTTTTCTATTATTCCCCGGATGTGCTGGTGAGGAGGATAAAAGAGCTAAGGAAAATCAAATATCTGAGACTCAAAGTACCTCTTTAGAAGTAGCTTTGCAAATCAGCAATGAGACTGAACTTCTACTAAAGGATCTTTCTGAGAATGGAGATTACGTAAATGGTCGTAATTTCCCTTCTCTCATTAAAGCCTCTGCAGTATATGATCAGCTGGAGAATAAAATATTGATAGTTGACATTCGCTCTAAAAACGAGTTTTCTGTTGGACACATAAAAGGTGCTGTGAATAAGAATTTTGCTGCACTTCCTGTCTATTTTGAATCTGGAATTAAACCATTTGAATACGACAGAATTATTCTTGTTAGTTCAGATGGTCAGGTTTCCAGTTATGCCACTTCCCTACTCCGTTTGATGGGATATGGAAATGTTTACGCAATGCGATGGGGAATGAGTGGCTGGGATAATACCTATGCACAAAATGGATGGTTTGCAGGTTGTTCTTCTGAATTTCAGGATCAAATAGAAACCACCATAAATGAAAAACCAGCAGGAAAAGGTATGCCTGAATTGAATACCGGAATGTCGACTGGTGAGGAAATTGGTACCGCACGTTTTAAGTATCTTTTCATAAAAGGGCTTGCTGAGGTTATGATTGAGGCATCTGATATTTTTTCTAATCCACAAGATTATTATATAATTAATTATGACCGTCGTGATAAATATGAAAGTGGACATATTCCGGGTGCCATTCGTTATAAACCCGGAGCAACATTAAGTATTGTTGAAGAAATGGCCACCATTCCTGCAGATAAGATTGTTGTTGTATATTGCGGAACCGGGCACAATTCGGGATTTGTAACAGCCTACCTAAGATTATTTGGGTATGATGCCAGAACCCTTAGATATGGGAACAATAGTTTCATGTATGAAAAGATGATTGCCGATCGTGCCACTCTTTCATGGCTCCCATTCACTTCTGCTGACGTAAATGATTATAAGTTTGTAAAATAGAACGAACAATACACTGAAATTTTTATTGGGATTCCGGTCTTTCAGATACATTTGATGTATCAGGCCGGAATTCGTATTTAAAGGAATCAACACTCCCTTGTTCACTGTATATAAAAATATTCTTAACTCCCTTTTGTGCTAAAAGCATCCAGGTTCTTGCTGAGACAGAAGGATCCTCAGATACTAGGACTATAGGAACTTTGAGTTTTCTTAATTCCCTGATATTCTGACTTCTAATCAACTCCTCTGGTTCATAAACAAAAACATCTAGTTGGGCATTTATTTCAAGTACTGATACATCATCAAGGTATACCAGGATCACTTTTGGACTTGAAAGTTCAATTTGCGTAAGATCCATTGTATTGGATTCAGAAAGAGCTGGTATAGCATTTTTCTCAGCTCCAGGCTTGAAGTGATCTCCTATAAACAAACGAGAAAGAAGAAGTAAAACTATGAGTAAAAGGATCAGCAGAACCCATCTATATTTACCAATCAATTCCTTTAACATTAATCAAATATTTTATCATTCACAACCACCATCAAGTTCCCTTTCCGCCTGACGTCTGGATTCGGCATATTTCAATTTCAAACTATCAGGCAAACTGTTTATTTCAGTAAAGAAGCGCTTTGCTTTTGACCGTGTTTCAAACAGTGCATTCTCTCTGGGACTTATTCTTTCTCCAGAAAATTTACTATTCATTACTTTCTCAAACCATTCATTCAAACCGCCCTTCATTACGAAGCTATTTTCATATCCTAAACCCCTGGCAAGCACCAAGGCATAGCTGGAATTAACATCATTGTTAGAGTAAAAGACATAACGAGCAGATTTATTATATAGCCAGGTTTCTGGACGACTTTCAAAAAATTCATTGAAGGGAATATTCAAAGAGCCAGGAATGCTAAAGCTATTGAATTCAGCCTTACTCCTTAAATCAATTAATTGAATAGTACTATCTTCTGCGACTACAAAACCTGCAACCTGATCGGCGGAAAAGAAAGAATTATCATCAAACACAGATGATGTCAGTGAGGTTGGATCAACATTAAAAGAATAAGGACCTGAGCCAGGAAATATAACAAGTAGGAAGCCCAGCCCTACCAGAAGTATTGAAATTTTACCAAGTATTTGCATACAATCACAAATTAAAGCTCGTCTGTTATATCTGGCCTTGCAAATCTCTTTTCTGCTTTCTCTGACAACCAGAACATTCCAACCGCAGCAAAGATTAGAAGAAGAGTGAATAGTGAAGGAGAAATTCCAATAAGCTCATGTATCTTAACAGGCCCTTTATTACCAGAATTAGCTAATTTGCTAATTAATGGCCAGGTTTCCGCAAACAGAAATGCACCAACAAAGCCTCCAACAAGGAAAATCATCGCATCAATCTTGCCAATGGATACTGCACTTAAACCTGTTCCAGGACAAAAACCTCCCATAATGAAACCTGCGCCCATGATAATGCCACCTATTATTGAAGCACCTGTATAAAATTCATTCACATACACCTTACTCAGGTCAAGCATACCCAGGTAGCTCATGATCTGAGAGCCAACAAGGGCCACTATGGCTGCAGTAAAGAAAACTTTAATCACAGTTGTATCATAGCCATAAAACATCCCGGCTAATTTTCTACTCGAAGAAAAACCAGCTTGCTCTAAAGCAAATCCAAAACCAATGCCAATTAAAAAGGCTATCAGGAGACTCAACCATATTGGGAAACCAGGATTTGTAGTTAGTGGATCCATAACAATTATTTTAAATCCAATTTTTTCTAAAGAACCAAGCGAATATATAAGCAGAACCAAATATAGAAACCATTGTAACAAAACCAGCTACAGAAAGAACAGCCATGCCAGAAAGTGCAGCCCCACTTGTGCACCCCCTTGCCAACTGGGCCCCATAAACAAAGAATACACCTCCCAGGAAAGCCATTAATAACCGTCTTCGAACGGAAATTTTGGGAGATTTTTCAACCTTTAATTTTAATCGACCAGAGAAGGCCCCTGAAATAAATCCACCAACCAGGACACCCATTACTTCGAATGGTAACCAGTTAATTAATGGTTTTTTACCAGCTTCAAAGTACTTGCCATAATATTCAGATTTAGCTACATGATCCGCATCAATGGTTCCAACCAGGGAAACAACACAGTATTTAATTCCCCCACTGGCTCCCAAACCTCTCCCAGAAAGGTACATGGCCAAAAGCAGAACCAATCCCAATAGGATACCGGCTAAATATGGGTTCATGTACTTTCCTTTCATATGCTGATTTCTCTTTTAGCTAAAAGAGTTGTTTCACAATTAAATTACGGTATTTAAGATCAATTATAGTGATCATTGGTGGAATATAAAAACAATAGCTTATAATATTAAATAAAAAAGTCCTTCGTTCTAAATTATAAAAGAAGCTTTTCATTCTGGAAAAACAAACTCCACATTTTATCTAATATGCAAACAAAAAAAGCGCCCAAAAAAATAAAATCTTCTAAGTCGCTTGCTATTTTGTAGCGAGACTGAGATTTGAACTCGGGACCTCATGATTATGAACGATGAAATTCGTGTTATATAGACTGTTACAGGTTTTCTTTTGTTCTCATATATCCAATCCCCAACTGTCATGAAACGAATTTTACTTCTTGTTTTTTAAAAACACAAAACATAAAACTGCACTTAGCCATGCAGCAACAGCAGAAATTAAGGTAATTCTATTAAACGATTTTACAAACGAAGTTTTAATGAGTAAATCAACTTGCTCAATCATTTCTGGTGGAGTATTAACAGGAGGTTTCGTGCTTCCCAGATTAATAGCTGCGTTATTAAGCGTTTCAATCAATTCAACTGGCATTTCTAAATCATGCATTTGCTGAAACAAATACTGTCTAAAAAAATACAATACCATGGCCCCTAATAAGGCTATTGAAAGAACACTCGACATACGCGATACTGTATTATTTACCCCGGAGGCAATGCCACTATTGTTTTTAGAAACAGATAGCATTACGGTTGTAGTGAGTGGAGCAACGGTTAACCCCATTCCAATTCCAAGTAAAATTGTAGGTATAAAAAATGTCTCCCAGAATGCGGCCGGTCCTTCTGTTAATCCCTGATGACCAAATAAGAAAAAACCAACCCCGGTTATTAAAGGGCCAATACTTAAGAATAACCTTGCTCCTATCCGGTCAGATACTCTGCCCGATACTGAGGACAATAATACAATAAGAATAATTACCGGAAGCATGGATAAGCCAGTTTGCACTTCGGAATACCCCTGCACCTGAACCAAATTTAAGGGGAGAAAAAACATTGTGGCACCTAAACCTCCATATATAAAAAGTGTAGCAATGTTTGTAATGCTAAAATCAGTTATAGAGAAAAGTTTCAAAGGCATCATCGGGTATTTTCCAAAATGCTGAGAAAGTATAAACCCTATTGACGAAAGCCCTCCAACGATTAGAGAAATTACAATGCTTGTATCTCCAAATCCTTTATTTGCCGATTCAATAAATCCGTATGTAATACCAGCCAATCCCAAGGTGGCAAAAAAAGCACCGGTGAAATCGAGTTTCGCAACTTCGCTATTTTTACTTTCTGATACACGAAAATAAATCACCCATAGCACAAGCACTGAAAAAGGAATATTGATGAAAAATATAACACGCCAAAGTCCAATTCCGGCAAGCCAGCCTCCTAATAAAGGACCAATAACAGCAGTTAATGCACTAAATGTTGACCAAAGACCAATGGCCCCTCCTATTTTGTTGGAAGGAAATTGGGCCGTTAGTATCGATAAGCTTCCGGGTATTAAGAGCGCACCTCCAATGCCCTGAAATACTCTTGCTGTAATTAATTGTATTGAATTTGTTGAAATACCGCAAAAAAAGGAAGCGATCATAAAGAGAAATAATCCAATGCCAAAAATTCGATTCCTTCCATACAGATCGCCCATGGCGCCCCCAAATAATAGCAATGCTGATAAAAATAAGGAGTAAGCATTCACTACCCACAGAAGTTGAGGCCCGCTAAGTCCCAAGTCGTGCTGAAGTGCAGGCATAGCAATATTTAGTGCCGTGCTGTCAATAAAAACCAGACTTGAAGCCAGAATTGTAGCAAGCAAAGTCCATTTTTCAGAAGTAGAATACTTTACTTTTGCCATAAATCTAGGTTTTTCAGCATTCCTCGCTAAATGCTATTCTCTTCAAACACTTCAGCTCTTGATTTGTTAATGAAAATAAAACTAAGACTTGCTAAAAAACCCAATACAGCAAACAGGCTCAATTGGAAAAACCGGAAGCGTTGACCATCCTTCGCCGGGATAAGATATTTTAGGCAAACATCAGGATACCAATGCGTTTAGTTGATCAAACAGAATAGGCCCGAAATGGTCATCGTACTTGTTTTTTCCATCTACTTGAGAGGACTACTATTTTGATGGAGATATTGTCAGAATCAGACAAAACCTAGCACAAACCAAAAACATCTACACAAATTAATGTGTAAGTGCTTGTTTATTAAGTAGCGAGACCGAGATTTGAACTCGGGACCTCATGATTATGAATCATGCGCTCTAACCAACTGAGCTATCTCGCCATTTAAATTCAAAAATTCTTTTCAACTCAATGCGCTCTAATTCCGAAAATCATCAAATAATGATTTGATCTGATTTGCGAGGACTCTCGAAAAACTATGAAATCAAAGATTTCTTGTTTGTTCGGAGCCAACAGAGCTATCTCGCCATCGAAAAATTTGAGCAGGCAAAGATAATATTTACTTTTCAAAAACCAACTCGATTGGATTAGATTATTTCAGTCAAGTTTTAATAACCCAACCAGAATAAAATTGACTTAACGTATTGATTAGCTGCATATCATAATAAGTGTTCAAGTGACTGAAAGATTGCCAGATAGACTGCCAAAATATCTTTAGTTTAATTTTATTTTTTCCTATCTCTTTTTTAATTATATTGCAACAAAGTTAATGGATTCACATTCATTTTTTTATCTATGAAAACTAAATATGAACTCGAATACACATTTAATACATCACCAAAAGTATTATATCCACGCTTCAGTACAGCCGGAGGTCTCTCGGAATGGTTTGCTGATGATGTTCACATAAATGGTAAGATATTTACCTTTATCTGGAATGGCACGGAACAAGAAGCTGAACTCTTGCTGAAAAAAGATTCTAAGTTTGCCCGATTTCACTGGCTTGAAGACGAAGATCCTAAATCATATTTTGAATTCAGGTTACATACCGATGAGCTTACTGGCGATGTTGCATTGCTTGTAACTGATTTTGCAGATGAGGAAGATGTTGAAGATTCCAAAGAACTTTGGAACAAGCAGATCTCGAATTTAAAACATATTCTGGGACTTTAGATTAGACCATCTCTTTGCTCTAAAAATAATAAGCCTTCTTTATTTTCGTTTAATTTGCAGTATGAAACGCTTGCATCGATACCTAATCCAATCCTATTTGGGTCCATTGGTTTTAACATTCTTTGTTGTTCTTTTGGTAATGGTCATGCAATTTTTGTGGAAGTATGTAGATGACCTGGTTGGTAAAGGACTTGAATTCAGAACTATTGGGGAACTACTCTTTTATTTTGCCCTTAGTTTTATCCCAATGGCCCTTCCTTTGGGAATCTTACTTGCCTCATTGATGACGTTCGGGAACATGGGTGAGAACTTTGAACTAACCGCTATTAAATCTGCTGGTGTTTCTTTGCAGAAGTTTATGGCCCCTCTTATTGTTTTGATTATTCTTATTAGTATCGGAGCCTTCTATTTCTCAAACAATATCCTACCTGTTACAAACCTAAAATCCAGATCCTTACTCTACGATATACAAAGGCAAAGGCCTGAATTCAATATAACTCCAGGGCAATTTTATAATGGTATTGAAGGATATAGCCTTAAAATTGCTGAAAAGGATTACAACACAAATTTGTTGAAGCGGATCTTGATATATGACCATACTGAAAAGACTGGAAATTCATCAGTTACTTATGCCGATTCTGGATATATGAAAATGACTCCTGATGAACAAAGCATAGTACTTATTCTCTACAATGGCTATTCTTACAATGAATTAAGGGAGGAGGGAAAAAAAAGAAGAAGGAATAAGGATAAATCACATCCTCAAAGAAGGGATAAGTTTAAACAAGAAACAGTTGTGCTTTCTTTAACCGGCTTTGGACTTAATCGAACAGAAGAAGGATTATTTAAGAATCACTATGCAATGCTTAATATGAGTCAGTTAGAATACAAGACCGATTCAATGAAGCAATTACTTGACAGGAGGAAAGAACTCTTTGTGAATACTATGTCTAAGAACCAGCTCTTTTCTAGTGCTGAATATGTTAAACGATTTCATAGGGCTGAAGACTTAGATCTATCAGAAGCCGATTCGGTAATTTTAAATCCACAAGAATTTATTTCATATCTGAGTCAATCTGAGCAGGAAACAATAATTGAAAAAGCTATAATGCTCGCCCGGTCCTCAAAAAACTTTGTAACAACCTCTAAAAATACAGTAAGATCAAGAATAAAAACAATTAAAAGACATGAGATCGAGTGGCATCGGAAATTCACATTGTCCTTTGCCTGCTTTATATTCTTCTTCATTGGTGCACCTCTCGGAGCAATAATTCGGAAAGGTGGTTTAGGACTTCCCGTTACAATATCAATATTGTTTTTTGTAATCTGGTATATTATTTCTCTTGCCGGTGAAAAAGCAGTGCGACAGGAAATTTTGAGTCCATTTACAGGAATGTGGATTTCCTCAATGATTTTATTTCCAATAGGTATTTTCCTGACCTATAAAGCCACCAATGATTCAGCAATTATGAACATTGATACCTATCTCAAACTTCCGAAAAAAATTATTTCAAAACTTACATCAAAAGATAAGAAAATTCAGGCTGCAACTAATATAGCTTAGATATGAAAATCCTACAGATTTGTAATAAAGTTCCCTTCCCCCCCAAAGATGGAGGGGCCTTAGCCGTATGGAATTTATCCAAAGGATTATCTCAGCAAAATGCGGAATTATATATTTTAGCTTTAAACACGACTAAGCATCCTGTACCAAAAGTTGCTCTCCCAATAGAATTTCAAGAAAAGATTAGTATTGAATCGGTAGATATAGATACTGACATCAAATATGCTGATTTATTTAAAAATTTTCTTTTTGATTCAGAGCCCTACAACCTATTAAGATTTAAATCTCAGGAGTTTTCAAATAAACTGATTTCTGTCCTGGAGATATTTCAACCGGAAATAGTACTCCTTGAGGGTTTATCAATGGCCTGGTATATAAACGATATAAGGCAGCATTCAAATGCCAGAGTGGTAATGAGAGCGCATAATGTTGAGCATGTTATCTGGCAAGGGCTATTAATTGAAGAAAAATCAGCTTTAACAAGAATATACTTAAAAAACCTTACAAAGAGAATTCGCAAGTTTGAAGTATCTCAACTAAAAAACTATGACGCCTTGATACCTATATCCCTGGTGGATGAAAAATGGCATCGGCATTCAGGGTATAATGGACCAACTTTAACAATTCCATTTGGGGTTGAAATTACAGATCCAAATGAATCCACTTTAAAAGTTCAACAAAATGATTTAATATATATAGGTGCCTTGGATTGGGCTCCAAATGTAGAAGGTATTATTTGGTTTATTAGAGAAGTGTGGCCCCGGTTACATTCTGAATTTCCAGAACTAAACCTTCATATAGCAGGCAGAAATCCTACTGAAGAGGTAAAAAGACTAATTCAGGCTGATGGGATCATTTTCTACGGAGAAATAGACCATGTATCAGAATTATTTGAAAAAGGTAATATTATGATTATTCCACTTTTTTCAGGCAGTGGAATGCGCGTAAAAATTATTGAGGGATTTCAGGCCGGAAAATTAATTATAACCACAATACAAGGCCTTGAGGGGATTCCTGCCAAGCCAGGTAATCACTTGCTTTTAGCCGACACTGCCGATGAGTTTACAAATCAAATTAAGAGGTCCTTACAGAAACCAGAAGTAATCGCCCAAATTGGGTCAAAAGGAAAAGAATTTGTAAAACACAATTTTAATAATTTCGCCCTGTCTAAAGAATTAATAAGTTTCTTCAATAGCCTGACAGAATGATTTTTGTAATAATTTTCTGGTTGTCAGTTTTTGCAATTTCTCATACATATATATTGTATCCATTTCTCTTGAAAATCTTATCTTCAGGTAAAAAGGAAAATCAGATATATTCTACTAGCGAAGATCAAGCACCTAAAGTTTCCATTTTACTTTCAGTATATAATGAAGAAAGTGTTATAGAAAGAAAACTTAAAAGTCTTCACTCTCTTGAATATCCACCTGATAAAATTGAGGTAATAATTGGTTCAGATGCATCAGATGATAAAACAGATTTAATTATTTCAAAATTTATCCAAAATCATTGCGATACTAAATTCATACGTTTTGATACAAGACAAGGAAAAGCCAGTATTGTCAATCAGCTAGTTACATTAGCTAAAGGAGAAATTTTAGTCATCACGGATGCGAATATAATCCATCAACCAAAAAGTTTATTTTACCTGGTTCGTAATTTTAAAAATAGCCAGATAGGTCTTGTAGATTCAATTACTAAAAGCAGTGGCATTAATAAAAAAGGGATTTCTATACAGGAAAAAACCTATCTTTCAAGAGAAGCAAAAATAAAAAATATGGAGGGTGTACTATGGGGTACCCTAATGGGTCCGTCAGGAGGTTTTTATGCACTCCGAAAAGATAATTATCACCCCGTCCCTCCTACTTACCTGGTAGATGACTTTTACATTTCCATGAAAATTCTTGAAGATGGACTAAGCTCCATAAGTGATCCTAATGCCATAGTTATAGAGGATGTCTCAAATGATCCAAGCGAAGAGTTTAGGCGGAAAGTACGTATTTCAGCAGGAAATTTTCAAAACCTGAAGAGCTTTGCACACCTATTATTAAAACCGTTTAAACCAATAGGGTTCTGTTTCATATCTCATAAGGTACTCCGGTGGTTTGGGCCATTCTTCATACTATCTGCACTCATAAGTAATTTCTTTTTAAGAGATAGATTGTTTTACAGCTTGAGCCTTTATTTACAGATAGTTTTATTATTGATCCCATTAATCGATATTATATTAAGGAAAATCAAAATACATATCGTAATTTTGCGGTTCGTTACGCATTTTTATAGTATGAATCTCGCCATATTAACTGGATTTATATGGTTTTTAAAAGGAATAAAATCAAATGCTTGGAAACCCACGAGAAGAAATCAATCATAATAAACTCCCAGAAAACTATCCAGGTCCTGGCCTTGATAGGATTGAAGACGCCATAGAAGATATTAAAAAAGGCAAGCCCGTAATTGTTGTTGATGATGCGGATAGGGAGAATGAAGGAGATTTTATAATTGCAGCAGAATTGATTACTGCCGAGACGGTCAATTTTATGGCAAAGTATGGCAGGGGTCTAATCTGTGTTGCTTTGCCTGAGGAACGCTGTGAAGAGCTCGAGCTTGACCTGATGGTGGGGAAGAACACTTCCTATCATGAAACCCAATTTACAGTTTCAGTTGATTTATTAAGCGATGATCTGACCACTGGAATTTCTGCAAGCGACAGAGCAAAAACAATTAACTCACTGGTTGATGGTACAACTAAACCAGAAAGTCTGGGTAGACCAGGTCATATTTTCCCATTAAAATCAAAATCAAGAGGTGTGCTGAGGAGGGCTGGCCATACAGAGGCTGCCGTTGACCTGACAAGACTAGCCGGATTAAATGCTGGTGGTGCCCTTGTGGAGATAATGAATGATGATGGTAGCATGGCACGCGTTCCGGAGCTGATTGAGACTGCCAAGAAGTTTGATCTCAAAATAATATCTATCAGGGACCTCATCTCCTATAGATTGCTTAATGAGAGCATTGTTGAAAAAGGTGTTGAAGTTAAATTGCCTACTAAATACGGTGACTTTACCCTGATTCCTTTTCTCCAACATTCAAATGGGCAAGAGCATATTGCTCTTACTAAAGGCACCTGGGATAAAGAAGATGCGGTATTGGTAAGAGTTCACTCTTCTTGCATTACTGGTGATATTTTTGGATCAATGCGATGCGACTGTGGCCTGCAGTTGCATGAAGCAATGAGCATGATTGAAAATGAGGGACAGGGAGTTCTAATTTATATGAATCAGGAAGGAAGAGGAATCGGATTATTTAATAAAATGAAGGCTTATAAATTACAGGAAGAGGGAAGAGATACAATTCAAGCCAATATTGAATTGGGATTTCAAGCAGACGAAAGAGATTATGGCGTTGGAGCAAATATATTAAGAGAACTTAAGTTAGGAAAAATTAGGCTGATGACCAACAACCCAGTAAAGAGGGCTGGTCTGGAAGGTTATGGATTAAAAATCGTCGAAAATATTCACCTGGAATCAGAACCAAATCCATTCAATGAGTTTTACCTACAGACAAAAAAATCCAAAATGGGCCATATCCTGGAGCTTGTAAAACCTTTAAGTTTAGAGGACGAATAGGTATTCCTTATAATTTTTAATCTCGCTCTCAACAATGGATAAAGATAACTTCCGGATAGTATTTATGGGTACGCCTGAATTTGCTCAGGAATCGCTCCTAAGAATTATTGAAGAAGGCTTTAATGTTGCTGCTGTTATTACTGCCCCTGACAAACCTTCAGGTAGAGGAAGAAAGCTTCAAGAGTCGGCTGTGAAAAAGTTCGCAAATCAAAAAAACCTCCTCGTATTACAACCAACAAATCTAAAAGATACAATATTTCTAAGGGAACTAAAAAACCTAAAGGCCGATTTAAATGTGGTAGTCGCTTTTCGCATGCTACCTGAGGCTGTGTGGGACATGCCCAAAAAGGGTACTATCAATCTTCATGCATCACTCCTACCCGATTATCGAGGAGCTGCTCCCATAAACCGGGCAATAATGAATGGGGAGCAGAAGTCTGGTGTAACCACTTTCTTGATAGAAAAAGAAATTGATACAGGTAACATTTTGCTGTCGGAGGAGGTGGATATATCTGACAAAATGAATGCAGGTGACTTGCATGACATTTTGATGGAAAAGGGTGCAAAATTATTAACAGATACAATCTACAGGATGATTTCCGGTGACATTGTTTCCGTACCTCAGCAAAAAAGCACTCATCTAAAACTTGCACTGAAGATTCATCCTGAAGATTGCAGAATACCCTGGGAAAATGATGTTCAATCCATTTACAACCATATCAGGGGATTATCTCCATATCCGGGAGCATGGACCGAAATTCAGATAGCAAATGGAGAGAAATTTTCTTTAAAAATCTTTTCTGCAGCATATGAAAAGGAATCACACAGCTTTGGAACACCCACAATTATAAAAGACACAAACAAAGAATTCAGGATTTCTGTTCCAGGTGGTTATATACAAATCTTAGAATTACAGATGCCCGGGAAGAAAAAAATGAATATTCAGGATTTTCTGCGAGGAAATTCAATTGATGAATGGGAGATTCTGTAATTCTAAAGATTCTACTTACTTTCTCTTAACAATAGCTTTTGACCTGGATTTGGTTCCTGGCCACTCGGCATTTCATTCATTTCATATAACTTCCTGGTCTTTATAGCATACTTTTGACCAATATCCCACATCGTTTCATTGTCACCAGCAATATGAAATATTAGGCCCTTCTCAGCCTGACTGCGCTTAGCTTGGAGATAAATGATTTGGCCCGATTCCAGATACGTATCTTCATCCAGTTCATTATATTTTGATATTTCCCATTTCAACAATTGGAACTCCTCAGCCAAACTTTTAAAAGTATCGCCCGAACGAACAACAACATAATCGACTCTATTAATCTTCTTAATTTGCCTTTCAGTTATCAATGTATGAATAACAAAATCTTCGCTGCCTAATTCAGAATAATTTGTAGACTCAACTCCTTTATTTTGAGCCTTCTTTGTATTATTATTACTAGTAGTAATAGTAGATGTGGTAGCTGTAATAACTGGTGCATTACTTGAAGGAGGAGGCGTTACACTGGTGGGGGAAGCCTGAGCCACTTTTTCCTTTTTCTTCGAAACCTTACCTTTATCGTAGACTGTTAAATCATTATCTTCAATAATGTCGATTAATAAGTTTGCGTATTTCGGATTAGTAGCATATCCTGCCTTTTTTAAGCCCTTTGACCAGGCTTTATAATCACTTGGTTTCAAATCAAACAGAAATCCATATCTGGATTTGTTTTTTAAAAAATCAGAATGGTCACGATACGAATCTTCGACAGAATTATATTTTCGAAAGCACTCATTCTTTTTATCATCATCCCAGGTAAAAGTCTTCCCCTTCCAATCACTATGACATTTTATCCCAAAATGATTGTTCGAACTCCTGGCCAGGGTGCTATTACCATTACCTGATTCCAAAACAGCCTGGGCTAGGGTAATACTTGCCGGAATACCTGTCCGGAGCATCTCCTTTATAGCCAAATTACTATATCTATCAATATACGCCTGCCTGCTTGAAGGTGTATATTTCTTTGATACATTTGATTTTGTATTAGTCCTTTTCGAGCTTACTTTTTTTGTGGTTTTGCATGCACTTAACAAGAAAATGCTCAAGAAAAATATAATACAAGTTTTTAGAAGTGGCATAAACAACAAAAATGAATTAGGTACATTTCAAATTGACATAAAGTACAAATATGGAAACTAAATCGTAATTTTGAAAAAAACATAAAGAATGAAAACGATTAAGGTTGATACAATAGTATACGAATATTCAAATCTTTCTGAATTATCTGAATTGGAGCAGAAATTAGTTGAAGAAGCAAAAAATGCTACTATTAAGTCATATTCCCCTTATTCTATGTTTAAGGTTGGTTCGTCAATTCTTCTGGAAAATGGTGAGATTATTTGTGGAAATAACCAGGAAAATGCTGCTTACCCATCAGGCTTATGTGCTGAGCGAGTTGCTCTATTCTATGCCAACTCTAAATATCCTGACCAAAAGGTAAAAATTATAGCTATTGCTGCCAAGGGAAAAAATGGTTTTACCAAAGAGCCAGTATCTCCTTGTGGCTCTTGCCGACAAGTAATGATAGAAAGTGAGGAGAGGTTCCAAGCGCCAATAAAACTTATACTAATTGGAGAAGATAAAATCCGGGTTTTATTAAATGTAACTCAGTTATTGCCGCTGGGATTTGACAAATCTTTTTTGTTAGATTACTAAGGTTTACTGGTTTACCACAAGTTTAAATTCATCCCACAATATACCTTCGGGAGTATCGGCAATTATTTTTAATTCTTTTTGACTAACAGGGTGAACAAAAACCAGTTCTCTGGCATGCAAACAAATGCTCCCGTCAGGATTTGATCGTTTAGCTCCATATTTAAGATCTCCTTTAATAGGACTTCCAATTTCTGTGAGTTGACTCCTGATCTGATGATGCCGGCCTGTATGCAATTCTACTTGAAGAAAAAAGTATTTCTGCGAGTTCCCAACCAGAGTATAGTCTAGAGAGGCCAACTTTGAGCCTGGTTTATCATTCAGGGATGAATAAGACTTATTTTGCTTTTGGTTTCTTAATATATAATGGTTAAGTGTAGCTTGTTGTTGTGGGGGGCAATTTTGTACGATCGCCCAATAAACCTTTTTCAATTCCCGATCCTTGAATTTCTTATTCATCCGGGATAGGGCTTTACTGGTTCTGGTAAATACAACAATCCCACTAACAGGCCTATCTATTCGGTGTACCACCCCTAAATATACATTTCCTGGTTTATTGTATTTTTCTTTAAGGTACTGTTTTACTCTTATATCTAGAGACTCATCACCCGTCTTATCTCCCTGAACCAGCTCAGAAGATTTCTTGTTTACAATTATAATATGATTGTCTTCATATAAAATATCCGGTACCATCCTGATGAGTTAAATAGTAATTTTCAATTTATGGAAAACTGGTTGATAGAAGAGGTCAAATAAATATCCCTTAAAACTGCATCAATATTTAATACTGCTCATTTTCATTAGGAAAATCACAGGCACGAACATCCTCAATGTAGGATTGAACAGCACCTAAAATTTCCTGGTTAAGGTTATGATATCTTCTTAAAAATCTGGGAGAAAACTCCTGAGTTAATCCCAACATATCATGAACTACGAGTATCTGTCCATCAACATCTGGCCCAGCACCAATTCCAATTATTGGGATTTTAATTTCTTCAGCGACTTGTTTTGCAAGTTTTGCAGGTATCTTTTCTACAACAATAGCAAAGCAACCTGCTTCTTCCAACAAATGGGCATCAGCAATCAGCTTTTTCGCTTCATCTTTATCCTTTGCGCGCACTACGTATGTACCAAACTTATGGATAGACTGTGGCATAAGTCCCAGGTGCCCCATAACTGGAATTCCTGCCGAAAGAATCCTATCAACAGATTCAATTACCTCTTTACCCCCTTCCAGTTTCACTGCATGAGCACCTGTTTCTTTCATGATACGGATGGCAGAAGAAAGTGCCTGGGTAGAGTTTCCCTGATATGTTCCAAAGGGTAAATCAACAACCACGAGAGCTCTGGAAACTCCTCTCACTACAGAACCTGCATGATAAATCATTTCATCGAGGGTAATGGGTATGGTTGTATCGTAACCAGCCATTACATTAGATGCTGAGTCACCCACCAGTATGGCATCAATTTTTGTTTGATCTAGAATTTTAGCGGTTGTAAAATCGTAGGCAGTTAGCATGGCAATTTTCTCACCCTTTAATTTCATCTCATTTAGAACATGAGTCGTGACTTTCCTTACTTGCTTGTGTAATGACATGATAAAACTTTATGATTAGATAAACTAATATTATAACAAAACTACAAATTTGATTCTTCACCGTACCTATGATCTACTCATTTTTTGTAGCAAGGCATTCTCAATTCTGCCTTTTTGTCATTGTGTGATATTTTTTAACGTTTGGTATTACGAGTTTGTGACATTATAACATTTATTTGACAAAAAAATAAAGTGGCATAATGATTGATTTAAACCAATTCGAAACAAAATGATTATAAACGATACAAATAAAATAAAATAAGATAATATGGGTAAAATAATTGGAATAGATTTAGGGACAACCAATTCATGCGTTTCAGTAATGGAGGGTAATGAGCCGGTTGTTATACCAAACAGCGAAGGTAAAAGAACAACACCATCAATGGTGGCTTTTATTGACAATGGCGAAAGGAAAGTTGGTGATCCCGCTAAAAGGCAGGCTATTACCAACCCAACTAAAACTGTCTACTCAATTAAAAGATTTATGGGTGAAACCTTCGGATCTCTTCAAAAAGAAATCAGTAGGGTACCTTATACTGTTGTAAAAGGTGATAATGATACTCCACGTGTAAAAATTGATGATAGACTTTATTCACCACAAGAGATTTCTGCTATTGTTCTTCAGAAAATGAAAAAAACGGCTGAAGATTATTTAGGACAGGAAGTTACAGAGGCAGTTATAACAGTACCCGCCTATTTTAACGATTCTCAGCGTCAGGCTACCAAAGAAGCAGGAGAAATTTCCGGACTTACCGTGAAGAGGATCATCAATGAACCAACAGCAGCTTCATTGGCATACGGTCTTGACAAAAAAGGAAAAGACATGAAGGTTGCCGTATTTGACCTTGGTGGTGGAACTTTTGATATCTCAGTGCTGGAATTAGGTGACGGTGTTTTTGAAGTTAAATCAACAAATGGTAACACTCATTTAGGTGGTGATGATTTTGACCAGGTTATAATTGATTGGTTATCTGAAGAGTTTAAAAAAGATGAAGGTATTAATCTTAAGAAAGATCCAATGGCACTTCAAAGACTTAAAGAGGCCGCTGAAAAAGCCAAAATTGAGCTTTCAAGCAGCACCAGCACAGAGATCAACCTTCCATATATAATGCCAGTGGATGGAATTCCAAAACATTTGGTTAAAACTTTAACCAGAGCACATTTTGAGAAGTTATCAGACAAGTTGATTCAGGCAGTTGTTGGACCCTGTAAAGAAGCTTTAAAAGATTCTGGTTTGAAAGCGTCAGAAATTGATGAAGTACTATTAGTAGGTGGTTCAACAAGAATGCCTGCAATACAGGAAACAGTAAAGAAGTTTTTTGGAAAAGCCCCTTCAAAGGGTGTTAATCCAGATGAAGTTGTTGCTGTAGGAGCTGCTATTCAAGGTGGTGTTCTAACCGGTGAGGTAAAAGATGTATTATTATTGGATGTAACTCCTCTTTCACTGGGTATTGAAACTTTGGGTGGTGTAATGACAAAACTAATTGAGTCAAATACAACAATCCCAACCAAAAAGTCAGAATCATTTACAACAGCTGCTGACAACCAGCCTTCTGTTGAGATTCATGTACTCCAGGGAGAAAGGCCAATGGCTTCTGGAAACAAGACAATTGGTAGATTTCACCTTGATGGTATTCCTCCATCACCGCGTGGAATTCCGCAGGTAGAGGTATCTTTTGACATAGATGCAAATGGTATTTTAAATGTAACTGCAAAGGATAAAGGTACAGGGAAAGAGCAGAATATCAGAATTGAGGCATCTACCGGCCTTACAGATGCTGAAATCAATAAGATGAAAGAAGAAGCTCAAGCGAACGAGCAGGCAGATAAGGAAGCTCGTGAACTAGCAGACAAAGTAAATGCAGCTGACAGCCTTATTTTCCAGACTGAAAAGCAATTGAATGAATTTGGTGATAAGTTGCCAGCTGACAAAAAAGATCCTATCCAGAAAGCTCTTGAAACCTTAAAAGAGGTGCATAAAAATAAAGACATGGATGGAATTGATAAAGCTACCGCAGAATTAAATACTGTATGGCAGGCTGCTTCAGAAGAAATGTACAAAGCTAGCCAGCCCACAGCAGACCAGGAAGGCGGTCCTCAGCCAGGTCCAGAGTCAGCACAGGAAGAGAAGAAGGGTGATGATGAGGTTACTGATGTTGATTTCGAGGAAGTAAAGTAAGAGTCTAAAGTCGTCCTCTTGTAATTGGTCGACAAGTAACATATAGAATTAAGCCCCTTTTCGGGGCTTTTTTTTGTATTTTTACATCAATAAGATATTAATCTTTCTAAGATATACGTTTAAAGAGAAAAAGTTGATCTAATGAAGTTGTGGATTTCAATTATTTTACTGGTTTTTTCTTGTTCTGGTGTTTCATTCGCTCATAATAATTTATTGCAAAATGATACTGTTTTTAATTCAGTTGATGAAAAAGGATTAAAACAGGGTTTCTGGAAGAAGTTATACCCTAACGGGAATATCAGATATACAGGGCAATTTATTAACAATGTCCCATCTGGAGAATTTCGACGCTATTATGAAGAGAAAGGGCTTCAATCGATTATGAGATATAGTGAAGATGGGAAATCATCTAAAATTGAATTTTATTACAGAAATGGCGAGCTGGCCGCTACTGGCAAATATCTTGGTACAAAGAAAGATAGCGCATGGAAGTATTATTCATACTATGGTGGGTTTCTGTCTAAAGAGGAGAATTATACAAGTGGGAAAAAGGATGGTGCTTCACGTGACTATTACGAAAATGAAATAGCTTCACAAGAAATCTATTGGAATGGTGGAATAAAGCATGGCCCATGGAAAATGTGGTTCTCAGATGAAAAGCCTCAGCTGGATGCCAATTATGTGAAAGGTAAACTGCATGGCGATTTTACAACCTTTTACCCCGATGGCACAACTGAAATTCATGGGATCTACCAGGATAATATTCGCTATGGATCGTGGGAATATACCGATAATAAAACAAAAGAGGTTAAAATCATAAACTATGTAAATGGCCTGCCCGAAAACCAATCAGAAATTGACAAACAATTTCAGGATACTATGGAAAAGTATGAGCAAAATAAAGGAAAGATTAAGGAACCCGATTTGAATGAATTTAATATTAAGAGATAATTTCAATCTTTAAAATTTACTTCTATTTTAGTTAATAAGAATGCGAAAATTTTGGTTATATTTCCTTTTCATTCTTCTAGGAGTTAACATCAGCTTCTCTCAATCAACAATTGATAAGTATTGGATTAAATTTATAGATAAATCCAATAATAATTATAGCCTTGAGAGACCCGAGGAGTTTCTATCTGCAAGAAGCCTGGAACGAAGGTCAAGACAGAATATAGAAATCACGGAACAAGACTTACCAGTATCACAACTATACCTTGATAGTCTGAAAAGTATTGGAATTAAAGTACTAAATACTTCTAAATGGTTTAATTCTGCAGTTGTCAAATCTGAAGATCTTGTTCTGCCAGATGCATTTGAATCATTAAGTTTTATTATTGAATACCAGAAGGTATTCTCGGAAATAAGTCTAAAGTCAAAAATAGAAAAATTTAATTCTACCATTTCTAAAGGGCAAGTGACAAACAATTCTCTATATGGAATGGGATATGAGCAAATTTCACTTTCACAAGGCAACTTCCTGCATGAATTGGGTTATAGAGGAGAAGGAATAATGATTGCTGTCCTGGATGCTGGTTTTTATAATGCTAATTATTTACCGGCTTTTGATAGTTTGTGGGCCAATTCACAGATCCTTGGCCATAGAAACTTTGTTGATGATCAACAAAATATTTTTGAGTCACATCCTCATGGAATGTATGTTTTATCCATCATGGGAGGAAATATTCCCGGCCAACTGGTGGGCACTGCACCAGATGCCTCTTTCTGGTTGTTACGATCTGAGGATACATCCAGCGAGTTTCTTATTGAAGAAGATAATTGGGTAGCAGCTGCAGAGTTTGCCGACAGTATTGGCGCTGATATTATCAATTCCTCATTGGGATATTATGAGTTTGATGATCCGGAAATGAATCATAGCTATGCAGATATGGATGGGAAGTCTACCAGAGTTTCAATTGGGGCCAACATCGCTTCATCAAAAGGGATACTTGTTGTGGCCAGTGCTGGTAATGAAGGAAATGACCCGTGGCACTACATTATTGCTCCATCTGATGCTGAAGGAGTTCTTTCAATTGGTGCTGTAGACTCACTTGACAATAAAGCAGAATTTAGCTCCTTTGGTCCAAGTTCCGATGGACGTATAAAACCCGATGTAACATCCATGGGAAAAGCAGATGCTTTTCAAGGAACAAATGGTTATGTTGTAAGAGGAAATGGCACCTCCTTTTCTTCTCCTGTTCTGGCTGGTCTCGCTGCTTGTCTTTGGCAAGGGTTTCCTCAGGCTTCAAATTTTGATATAGCTGAAGCGATTATTAAAAGTGCACGATATTATTCTTCTCCAGATGCCAGTGTAGGGCATGGTACTGCCAACTTTTTGCTTGCCTATCAGCACCTAAAAGTATTGTATTCAAGCAACTTCCATAATGAAGCCAGTCTTTTTCCAAATCCTGTAGATGATTATTTTACCATAATTGTCCCTAATGATCCCAATTCTGGTATTGAAATGAGGCTTTTCAATTCAGCGGGTCAATTGGTAAGACAGGATTCATTCAAATCTACTGATCAAGAGATATTTATTACAACAACTTCTGGATTATCAAATCTCAACTCTGGCACTTATATTCTTAAAATATTTACTGGAAATGAGACATATACGAAAAAGATAATAAAACTGTAATGTCCAAATACATACTTTTTATGTAACAAAACAGTCGAACAGATTTATAAATTTAAACTACATTTGAATCTTGTACTCTAATAAATAACTTCAGATAAATATTTTTTGACTCCCAGAGTTTCATTATATGAGCTAAACAACAAGGTGAGGGGTATTTTGAATGAATCCTTACCTGATTTGCTATGGGTGGTTGCCGAAATAAACGAATTAAATACGAATAATTCCGGCCATTGCTACCTGGAACTCATTGAAAAAGATACGGTTAAAGATAAAATCATTGCAAAGGCCAGGGCAACCATTTGGGCGTTTAAATTCAGGTTACTGAAACCGTATTTTGAAACGACAACAGGCCAATCCTTTTCAAGTGGAATAAAGGTGCTTTTACAGGTTCAGGTTGAATTTCATGAACTTTTTGGATATTCCCTGAACATACATGATATTGACCCAACTTATACTGTAGGCGACCTTGCCAGACAAAAGTTGTTGACAATTAAGAAGCTAAAGAATGAAGGCATCTTTCTCATGAATAAAGAACTATCCCTTCCTCTTCTTCCTTCAAATGTTGCCATTATTTCTTCAAGAACCGCTGCTGGTCTGCAGGATTTTATTCATCAACTAAAAAATAATCCTTTTGGATATGTTTTTAATCCCAAACTTTTTCCAGCACTGGTCCAGGGAAAAGATGCTGAAGACTCTATAATTCGAGCATTAGATAGGATATTTATTCATGAAGATTTCTTTGATCTAGTTGTCATTATTCGTGGCGGAGGATCACAGGCAGACTTAAATTGTTTTAATAATTATTTTCTTGCCAGCCATGTAGCACAATTCCCCCTCCCCGTTCTAACAGGAATAGGCCATGAAAAGGATGAAACAGTAACAGATTTGGTTGCTTCAGTGAGCTTAAAAACTCCCACAGCTGTTGCTGAATTCATCATTCAAACTTTCAATGAATTTGACAATGAAATAACGGAAATACAGGAGCAAATTATTAACCAAGTAGCACAAATCCTAACAAATGAAAAACAAATGCTGGATAGGCTAAGCCTTCAAATTGCCCCACTTGTTCAAAATAAAATAGCAATTAAAACCAGAAGGATTGACCAGCTTGGAATTCTAATAAGTTCAGCTGTAAAAAATTATGTAGTTGTTCAGAAAGATCTATTAAAGTCTAATGGTTCAGAAATCCAATACAGACTTAAGGAATATTTTACAAAAGCATCCTACCAAATTAATAAGCTATTAAACTCCTCCCGGTTTTCATCCCATCAATTTATCAGGGACAAAGGAAACAAGCTTGATGTTTACCAGCAATCTATTAAACTCCTTGATCCAACGAATATTCTTAAAAGAGGATATAGTCTTTCCTATTCAGACAATAAACTAGTGACTAGCGTTGGAAGTTTAAAGAAAGGGGAAATTCTACATTCGAAGTTTTCTGATGGGGAGGTTATTAGTTTAGTTAAAAATATTATTTTAGGCCCCCCGGAACGCAAAGGAAAAACCGGCCAGCAAAAAAAAGCTAAATGAAAAGGCTACACTGCAAAGTATTATGTATTGTATTTCTATTATCCTATTCTGCAATGGTAATGGGGCAGACAAGCTATTCAGATTCATTGAAATCAAAACTACCCATTTCTGATGATAGCCTAAAGGTTCGGATATATAATAAGCTTGCCTATTACTACCAGGATTCAGCCTATAATTTAAGCCTTGAGTATGCGGAAAAAGCATATACTTTGAGTAAAGATAATAAATGGTTATGGGGTGAAGCAGAAGCAGAAAACCAAATGGGTATTGTGTATTTTTATATGTCGGATTATTCTGAATCGTTAAAATATTTCCGTAGTTCACTCAGGAAGCGTAAAATTATTGGAACAAATGAGGACATAGCTGGCTCATACAATAATGTTGCCCTCGTATATATGGAGTACGAGAATTATGACCTGGCCTTAGAATACATTAACAATGCAATGAAGCTAAACATGGAGGACGGAAGGGAAATTGATGTTGCAGACAATTTACACAATTTTGCAGCAATTTATTGGGAAAAGGAAGACTTTCAAAAGGCTATTGACTATACGGAAGAGGCGATTAGAATCTACGAAGATTTAGATAGTCTAGAAGGTATTGCAGACACTTATAATAATCTAGGGAACTTGTATAGAGAATTTGGCAAGTTTGACGAAGCTAGGGAATACCTTGAGAAAGCTCTTGAGAAATACGAGGAAGATAATAACCTGAAAGGTATAGCAATTGCAAAACTTAATCTGGCAGAATTGCTGTTTTCTATAAATAAATATAATGAAGGCTATAGTTATCTTCCAGAGGCGCTTGCCATTTCCCTTTCCCTTCAATCAAAAGACCTACTGGTTGAAATACACGAATACCTTGCAAAATATTATAAAAAGATGAGGAATTACAAAGAATCCCTCCATCATTTAAAACTATTTGAGAGCTACAAAGACAGTATCTATCTTAAGTTGCAGGAGGATATTATTCTTGAGGAGAAAGTTAAGCTTGAAACTGAGAATAAGCGAAAGGAAATAATAGCCTATAAGAAAGATCATGAATTGCAGGCTATAGAAATACAAAAACAGAAAACGGTTGGCATTTTTCTTATTGTTCTAATGGGAGTTTCATTCTCGACTATATTTTTATTTAATTTCATTTTTAAGTACAGAAGAAAAACAAATGACCTGATTAAAGAAAAAAATGTTCAATTATTTTATTCAAATAAAGAGCTGGAACAGTCAAAGTTGGAGCTTATAAAACTAAACCAGGAAAAAGATAGATTTTTTTCAATTATTGCACATGATCTAATTAGCCCCTTTACATCATTTATTTCGCTTTCAGAAATTCTTCGTGATAATACAAATACTCTGGATGGAAAAGATATTAAGAAATACTCAGGATGGATCTTCACCTCAGCAAAAAACATTTACAATCTGGTTGACAACCTGTTACAGTGGTCGCGTTCACAGTCAGGAAAGTTAAGTCACTCACCAAAACAACTTATTCTTAATCAGATCATTGAAGAAGCCATAACCATCACAAAACCATCTGCTGATGATAAAAACATTAAAATAATATCACCCATTTCCAGGAAACTAAAAGTTCATGCTGACTCAGATATACTTTCAACTATTTTGCGTAACCTGCTAAGCAATGCCGTGAAATTTACGCCAAATAATGGCACTGTTACCATTTCTGCTATTGATACTGGAAAAATGGCTGAGGTAACTGTTTATGATACAGGAATAGGAATAAAACAAGAAGATCTTGGTAAACTATTCCAACTCGACAGGAATTTTTCTACAAAAGGAACCTCCGGAGAAGAAGGTAATGGATTAGGATTAATACTATGCAAAGAATTTGTTCAGTCAATTGGAGGAACAATACATGTTGAAAGTAAGGTAAAATTAGGTAGTACTTTTAAGTTTACAATCCCTAAAATACCTGTTCAAATTGAACCTCATAGAGGATGAAAAAATTAAAACTAAATATTGTACTTGTCCTGTTTATCTTTTCCTTGTATGGATTCTCATCTCATGGTCAGGGAAATTCTGATAGCCTTCTAAATTCCCTTTCTGGAGCCAACGACAGCACCAAGCTAATTATTTTGGCCGAACAGATTGAAGAAAATTTGACCGTTTCACTTGAAAAAAGCTTAGAGTTTGCTTTCCAATCTCTTGAAATAGCAAATTATAATGATAAACAACTCTGGATTTCAGATGCTTACACTAAGATTGGTCAAATATATTTTAAGGCTGAAATGTTCCCTGAAGCTCTTGATTATTACCTGAAAAGTGAAAATATAGCAATCCAATTAAAGGATACTACCCATATTCTAAGATCCTTTCAAAACCTCGGACAGGCATATTTAAAATTAGACAACACCTTCAATAGCCTGAATTATTTAACAAGTGCAATGGAATTGAATGATGAATTTGGAGATTCATTATTATCGGGGGAAGTGTATATGGATGTGGCAGATTTTTATATGGCAACTGGCAAGGATAGCGAAGCATTTAAATATTATAACCTGAGTTTAATATTTCTTGAGAACACAGATGTAACCATGAATTTAATTCATGTTTTATCAGCTATGGGAGACTTAAAGCGGAAATCTGGTGACACATTTTCTGCACGTATATTGTATTTCAGAGCGCTGCGTTTGGCAACCAACAATGATTTACTTTTTGAGCAGGCCCAGATTGCCCATAAAGTAGGCCAGGTATTCATGGATGAAAAGAATAGTAACCTGGCATCAAGCCACCTTATGCTTGCCCTGGGTATAAGCAATGATAAAGCCTTCCTTGTTCTTTCGGTGGAAATAAATAAAACACTTTCCCAATTATCTGAAATGGATGGTAAGTATTGGCAGGCATTGAACTATAGGGAAACATATAATGAACTAAAAGACTCACTCAGAAAGGTTAACCAGCAGAAATATTTATCCTATTTAAACATGAAATACGATGCTGATCGTAAAGATCATGAACTGGGATTACTATCAAAAGCAAACGAAATAAATCTAATTCAATTGCAAAAACAGAAGAGAATACGAAAATTCACTATTATTAGTATCATTCTGTTATCTATTATTGCCCTTATTAGTGTGGTTTTGTTCACATTTAATAAAAGGATGTCAACTATTTTGACCGGTAAGAGGAAAATGCTTGAAAAGGCACATCAAGATTTGCTTCAGTCTGAGGAAGATCTTAAAAAGATTAATGATACAAAAAATAAGATTTTCTCGATTCTGGCGCATGACCTAATAAATCCTTTTAATGCCTTATTAGGATTTGCCTCTTTGCTTAATGAAGAGTCTCAATACCTAAATAAATCAGAAATAAAACAATACAGTGGTATTATACATAAGACAGCCAGCAATTTACACCAACTACTTGAAAATCTGTTAGAATGGAGTAGAAGTCAAACAGGTCAAATAATTACAGATAAAAAATTTATTGATCTAAATATTATAGTAAAAGAAGTTCTCGACCTGGTAATAATCAATGCCGAGGCAAAAAGTATATTAATTAATACTACTCTTTCTGATAATTGCGTGGCTTATATTGACAAAAACCTGATTTCATCAGCTTTGAGAAATATTGTACAGAATGCAATTAAGTTCTCTTCTGAAAAAAATGAAATAAATATTCAAACGTATACATCTGATGGCAAAGTTATTGTTGAGGTAGCTGATAAAGGTATTGGTATTAGCCTTGAAGATCAGAGGAAATTATTTCGGACTGACACCCATTTCTCAACACGTGGCACTTCAAACGAGCAAGGGACTGGACTCGGGCTTATAATTGCCAATGACTTTGTAGAATTGAATGATGGGAAACTTGAAATGAAAAGCCAAGTAGGTAAAGGAAGTATATTTACAATTAGTATTCCAAAATAGTATCAACCTCCAAAATCATCGATAATGACTAAAAAAAAAGAAATATCCTATTCAGAAGCTCTGTCAGAAATGGAATCTATTCTTAATAAAATCGAAAATGAAGAATTGGATGTTGATGAACTTTCCTCAACCTTAAAGAGGGTTTCCTATTTAATGAAAATATGCCGGCAAAAACTTCATAAAACAGAATCAGAAGTGGAAAAGATTCTTAATGATATGGATGTTGGTGACTAAATGGATTCTTCTGCTAATAAATATTGTATATTTACTCCTTCTTCTTCGATTTTGTAAAACCAGGTTTTATCATATTCTCGGGAGCCAATAAAAGATCCAGTTCCTTTTTTGATAGTAATTTCTTCTCAAGCACCAGATCATAAATTCCTCGATTGGTTTTAAGTGCCTCACTTGCAAGCTGAGTACTTGTTTCATATCCAAGAATTGGATTCAGTGCAGTAATTAGTCCTATGCTATTTTCAACAAGCTGGCGACATCTTTCCTCATTGGCCGTGATTCCAACGATACAACGATCACGTAATGTTGACATGCCATTCTTTAACATTTCTATTGATTCAAAAAGACTTTGTACTATTATAGGCTCCATTACGTTTAACTCAAGTTGACCTGCCTCGGCCGCCATGCTTACAGTTAGATCGTTCCCAATTACTTTAAATGCAATTTGATTGACTACTTCAGGAATAACCGGATTCACCTTTCCAGGCATAATTGAAGAGCCTGGCTGAACAGCAGGCAAATTAATTTCATTAAACCCGGTTCTTGGGCCTGAAGAAAGTAAGCGCAAGTCGTTTGATATTTTAGACAACTTTATAGCCAATCTTTTTATCGCTGATGAATACATCACAAATGATCCGGTATCCTGGGTGGCTTCAACCAGATTCTTTGCATTTATTACTGGAAGTTTTGATATTTTTCTTAAATGTTTAATAACTAGCTGAGAATAACGCGGATCAGCATTAATTCCTGTTCCAATGGCAGTGCCTCCCATATTCACCTCCAGAAGAAGTTTAGCATTCTCATCAAGTCGCTGAACCTCTTCGTCAAGTGTAGTTGCATAAGCCCCAAAGGATTGCCCTAGAGTCATAGGCACAGCATCCTGTAGTTGAGTCCTTCCCATTTTGATAACGTGGGAAAACTCAACAGCCTTTTTACTGAAAGCACCAATTAATTTTTCAATTTCAGTAATGAGGTAATCATTGCTATTTATTAAAGCAATTTTAATGGCCGTAGGATAGGCATCATTGGTTGACTGCGAGAGATTTACATGATTATTTGGATGACAATATTCATATTGTCCTTTTTCAAAACCCATAATTTCAAGAGCACGGTTGGCAATAACTTCATTGGTATTCATATTTGTTGATGTTCCAGCTCCCCCCTGGATCATATCCACAACAAAATGAAATTGGTATCTTCCAGATATAATTTCGTCGCAAGCCTGTGAAATAGCCTTATAAACATTCTTATCCAACAAGCCCAGTTCGTAATTTGCTTTTGCTGCAGCTTTTTTAACCATTACCAAAGCCTGAATCAAGAGGGGATAAAAATTCAGAGTAACTCCTGTTATATCAAAATTCTCAATTGCTCTAAGTGTTTGAATTCCATAATAATACTCGTAGGGTACATCTCTTTCCCCTAGAAGATCATGTTCCTTTCTAGTGCGAGCAGATTCATATTGAGCTGCTGTGTTTAATAATCGAAAATTGGCATGCCTCATTCGCCGGGAAATAACTCGAATTATGTTCGAGAACACCTTAACTGATTGAGGTCCGTTTTCTATGAAATACGACTTCTTTAATATCAAAACTGTTGTTGGGGTAACAGCTCTTGCGGAAGTTGAATGAATTGATGTTTTATTCCAGGCACCTTCGCCCAGGAAATCTCCAGGTGTGAATAATGCCAATCTCTTTTCCTGGCCAATATTTGTCATTTTGAATAACTCGACCTGCCCCTTTGAGATAATAAATATATCTTTCCTTGGATGATTCTCCTCGAACAACATTTCCCCAGCCTCGTATGTAAGCTCCTCAATGCTATCTACAAGAGACTTCAGTTCAATGTCTTCCATACCAAAAAACAGATCAATCCCTTTGATGAATTTTAATATTTCTCGTTTATTCATTTCTAAAAAATTTCAAAAAATATAATTTTAGACTCATACTGCTATCTATTCAGAATCATAAAGTTTATTCAAATGTAATCAGATATATCTCGTTTTAGACAGTATGTTATATATATTTCTCCATAAGATTGAGCAAATCCAGTGGCTTAATGGGCTTTGATATGTAATCATTGCATCCGGCAGACAATGCCCTTTCCCTGTCCTGACTCATGGCATAAGCTGTTTGTGCGATTACAGGTATTTCATTGTTTATTTCTTTGATAATTCTGGTTACTTCATAGCCATCTAACTCCGGAATCTGAATATCCATAAGAACAATGTCAATTCCCTTTATCTCCTTAAAGATTTCAATAGCTTTTGTTCCTGTATCTGCCCACATTAATCGGATATTTGTTTTTGATAAAACCGCTTTGATAAACTCAAAGTTTGGCTCATTGTCCTCAACAACAAGCACAACCTTATCTTCCCAATTAAATACTTCTTTCCAATTGTTCTCGCTTATCACTGAACTATTAACAAAGTCATCAGGTTTATAAGGAAGCGTGAAATAAAACTCTGAGCCTTCATTAATCTTAGATTCTACACCAATCTTTCCGCCCATTAATTCCACCAGGCTTTTTGAAACAGATAGTCCAAGTCCGGTACCTTCATACTTTCTGATAGTTGAACCGTCGAGCTGGCGAAACCGATCGAAGATAGAATGAATCTCATCCTTTCTTATTCCTATTCCTGTGTCCTTAATATAAAACTCTAACTCATCCTTGTCATTTAGGAAGCAGCCCCAGGAAATCACTCCCTCCTGGGTAAATTTGACTGCATTCCCAAGTATATTTGTAAGTACCTGACGTAGCCTGTACTCATCGGTTTTGGTTACCAGATTCTCAGATATATTCAGGTTTACTTCAATTCGAAGAGGTTTCCCTGATTTCCTAACCTCCTCTTCAAAAAACATGTTCAGCTCCTTAATAATCTTTGCAGGAGTAAAGGCTTCTTCTACAATTTTAGTCTGACCAGCTTCAATCCTTGCCAGATCAATAATGTCATCAATAAGGTTCGATAAAGTTTTACAGCTCGAATTAATTATATTGAAATACTCGTCCCTCTCAGGACCAATCACCTCACTTGTACGCAATAATTCTGAGAATCCTACTATTGCATTCATTGGAGTTCTGATCTCATGCGACATATTAGCCAGAAAAGCGGTTTTCAGTCCATCTGATTCTTCTGCTTTTCTTTTGGCATCCAACAATATAGATTCTGTCCTCTTTTTTTCTGTGATATCTTCTTTAATTGCTACAAAATGAGTCACTACATTTTGATCATTCTTTACAGCAGAAATAGAAGCTGATTCCCAGAAGAATTCACCATCCTTTTTCCTGTTTTGAATTTCTCCAAACCATTCCCCTCCAGAAACTAGAGTTTCCCATAATTCTGCATAGAATTCTGATGACATCTTTCCAGACTTAAGAAAAGATGGAGTTTTGCCATATGAATCCTCCTCTGTATAACCTGTTACTTCGGTAAATTTGGGATTTACATATTCAATAATACCTTTGGTATCAGTAATAATTACACTTGCCGGAGAATACCTTATAGCTTGAGAAAGCACTTTGATTTTTTTCTCTTGTTGAACTCTTTCGCTTAAATCAACAATGGTAACCAATACCGTACTCCACGAAACTTCCTTGCCTGGTAATATCACTGATTTTAAAAGTGCCTCTCTTTCAGTTCCATCCACTGATTTAAAAACAATCTCTTCCTTAAAGGTTTGGAGTCGCTTTTTAAAGGCAATTAGAAGTCTCAGCTTGGCATTCATTAACTCCTGACTCTGGAGGTAAATATGCATACGACTAAGCTCCTCAACATCCTTGGCTCCAAAAAAATGCAAAGCAGCCTGATTGCACTCAACAATTACCATATTTTCGCAACATCGCTTAAGCTCATCCGGATTACTAGCAAAATACTCTTCAAAATCGATAATTCCCTGATCCTCAAGCTGAATTAGCTGCATTCTCACAGCAGATAAATCTTCCTGAATTAATGGCAGAGGTAAGTATTCTAGTGTAGCTCTGGTTTGAATTTCTCTTTCTATTAATTCATTTTCATGTTTCTTTCTGGTTCTGATATCTTTCATAAAACACCAATACCCTAATGGTTTATTTGCATCTTCATTCAGATAACAATGAACTTCAACCGGAATAAGCTCATCCCGAGAATTTCTAATGTCCATTTCAAATGGTTGAGAAGAAGCATCCCCTTTCCCCTTTTCTTCTAGCAATTCCTGTCTAAGACCATCCCATTCAACTGGTAGAATTGAGTTTATATTCATATTTAACAAGTCCTCCTCAGAAAACCCAATTAAATTTTTAAATGAAATATTAAACTCTACAATGTCTCCTTCAAAATCCACTCCAACAAGGGAATCCAGCATTCTCTCATGAAGATCCCGAAATCTTTGTTCAGAACTTACAATTTTCTCAGTAGATTTCTTTTGCTCAGTAATATCTACACAGGTAACCATCACTCTCTCTACCAACCCTTTCTCTTTGATCAACCTAACATTAACCCTTACAAATCTGTCCTCTCCATTTTTATTAATAAACTTAATTTCAAAGGGTGGTGGCTCAGTTCTTTCTCCTGATATAATTTTTCTAAAGACCTTTACTCCACTCGCCTTAGCATCTTCATCAAGAGCTGAAATATCAACAATTCGTTTGCCAAGAAACGAATCTTTGGAATATCCAGTTATTTCAACCAGAGCTGGATTGAGATCTAAGATCAACCCATCCTTGTCAAGAACAATTATTCCATTAGGGGAAGAAAGAACAACTCCTTTATATTTGGCCTCAGAATCTTTAAGTGACTTTTCAGTATTTACTCTTTCGCTAATCTCAGTTACAAAATTTAATGAGGCAGGTTGACCCTCCCATTCTATTTTATGCCCTGCAGTTTCAACCCAAACCACATCTCCAGATTTGGAAAGAGCTCTAAATCTGTATTTTTCAATTTCTTTTCCAGCAATTCTATTCTGATAACGATCCATTATGAATTCCCTATCGTCAGGATGAACAAATTCCAGAAATGGAATTTGTTTTAAGTCTGATTCATCATAACCAAGAAAATTACTTATCTGGTAATCCATATATTTAAGAAAACCTTCTTGCACAATAAGAATGCCTTCCGTAGCATTTTTAGAAATCAGGTCATGATACAATTTACGGATACCAGAATGATATTCTTCATTAGACTTACCCTCCTTTTGTCTAAAAAATTTAAAAAAGTTATTTAAAACTATATTAAATCCATCGATATCATAAATTGAGACTAGGTCCATTACCCCTTCAATCCTGGAAATATTTCCTGTATCTTCAGGTGTCTTATCAGTATAAAGAATTATTGGTTGGTAGGAATTCGTATTGCTAAAATCTACAATCGGTTGCCAGAAAATCGAATTATTATAATTTAGTAATACAAGATCGGGCCTACTAGAAGTTATCTTATTTAAAATAGCGGAAGGATCATCACTATAAAAATAACTATTAATAAAATCTTTTCTATCAGTGCATTGACCAACTAATGACCGGGTTTTTTCATCTTGCTCAATGGTTAGAATTACCAATGTGTCTCTCATGGCAGGATTTGAAATACTATGTTATATTGAATCCAAAATAATTTCTGTATTCAATCAATTATCTCCACTCAACAAACCTACTATTTTTAAACTGAATTTAAAAGATTAGAACAGGATAAAGGTGTTGCAAAATGCTGTTATGGGTACCTATAAAACAAGAGACCAGAGAAAATTCCCTGGTCTCTAGCTTCATACCCTAAAAATTAAACCTAAAACTTTACGAAAAACCTACCAATGTAATTGGCATTAGTTACTATTATAACTACTTATAGTTTAACGTAACAAAAAGATTTTTGTTGTCACAAGATAAAAAAATAAAATAAATTTTCCAAAAAAAAATACACTAATTCAATA
>JASJGS010000221.1:0-3996 GCA_033791445.1 Bacteroidales bacterium
AAACAATAAACAATAAACAGGAATCAAGAATCAAATTCAAGAATCAAGGAACAGAAAACAAGTTACAAGTTATGAGTTATGAGTTACGAGTTGCAAGATGAAAGAGGGAAGATCTGAGAAGCGAAAAGTAATAAATCTCCAAAATGTATCACTTTGAATTCTTGGCATTCAGAACTTTAGGCATTTCTGAATAAGGTCGAAGAGTTAAAGAGTCAAAGGGTGGAAAGAAAGTTGACCTAAGAAACAAGAGACAAGAAAAAGGTCAAAAAGTCAAAAAGACTAATGGTCGAAAAGGAAGTTGAACCAACATACAAGTTGCTAGAGGGAAGATCTAAGAAGCGAAAAGTAATAAGTCCCCAAAATGTATCACTTTGAATACTAGGCATTCAGAACTTTAGGCATTTTATAAAAGGATCCAAGTTGGTATAGTTCCGTCTACCCTTCTCCGCCTGCCGTCGGGCAGGGACAGGCTCAGGGTGACTGTAAGGATAGATAATTGTGAATCTTTTGCCAGTCCATTAACTATTGTACTTATAGTTACTTGAATTCCCTAAAAAGAAAAAGGCCCACAATTGCAGGCCTTGACTCTTAATCAACAAAAATGCATCTGGCTCTACTCAGATGTATAGCTATTCATAATGTTTGTAAGCATAGGCCGGTAAAACTTCCAGAAAAACTTCCTGTGGTCACTAGCCTCTTCACTATAAAGGATTCTGCTTGGCATGTTTTCAATATTTTTACAATAGGCTGAAAATGGCCTAACCTTATTGTCAGAAAAATCACCACAAAAATAGTAGAATGGAGAATTGGTTGAACTCTCAATTACAGCCGGAAACTCGTGTGGGATAAAAAATCTGCTTAAGAGGGAATCGCCTATTGAATTGGTATGAATTCTGTATGTAGAGGTTACCTTATTTTTTCCAGGGGATACTATGTCAAACCAATTTGTATAGTTAACCTGGTAAGGAACACCAAACTTTTCCCTTTCTGCTTTCTTAGTATAGATGTATGGAACTTCGAAGTTCAGATGTGTTTTGTGTTCCAAAACTACCACCTGGTCCTCGTAATTTACAAGCACGATGCCAGAATTATGAAATTCCCAAGGAATGCCATATTGCTTTTCATATAAAGATAAAATCCATTCCGGAAAATCAGGATTAACCTCTGTGTCAAGGCTTTCAAAATATTTCCCAGTCCAGCCACTCCAGCTAATATCAAGTAATTCTTCCACCTTTGTCCTTTCCAGATCTGCGGTGGGATATCCCATAAGGTTGTATTCCGCCACAATGAGTTTATTCCTTACCTTCATCTCCTTCATAAAGAGATAGTCATTATTATTCAAACCTCCATAAATCATCCTGGACCTGCGGTCTTTATTTAGACCCTTATACCAGTCGTTAAAATAGACGCCATAGGTGTCGATATAATAAGCTGCGTCAAATGATTCAGCCATTACAATAATTTCGTCAAGGCTGATTCGCCTTATTTCATATTGTCTGTTGCGAAATGGTTTTAATGGAACAAATCCAAAATAATCATTTACAAAGGAATATGGCTTTTCATCCTGTTTTACATACTTTTCATGGTTAAGTACCCAATGAAAAGACCTGTGCTTATTCCGTTCAAGCGAAGGAACAGTTTTATTCAGGATCATTATCTGAAGGGGTACTTTGGGCTGAATTACCCACTTGAATAAGGAGTATGCCGGAATAATCAGAAATAATACAAGAACAAACAGGAATACTTTAAAGGATCTACTCATTTTAATTATGTTTTTTAATAAACCTTAATAAGCTTCTAAACAGTTATTCTGCCAAAACAAAAATCAAACCCCTCTAGTTCTTGTAAATGTATTAAAAGTTAAGTAATTAACAAAAAACATTCACTTTTTAGAAAAGGCTTCAATTCTATTATTTGACTTATTAGACTCCAATAGTTTAGATTTTATACTGGTTTTAGCCAAAATTGTTTCAAAAATCCATAATGATTTTACCAATTAATGAATTAATCTTTCATCATGAACAAGTATTCTATTTTTGTTCACCTAATTAGCTATTAAAAAAATTGCCTTTTAAAGAATATTTTTCATTCGAAAATTAACAGGAGCCCCATTCCGAAGTTTACCTGTCCTGAATTTGCACAAGAGCCTCATTTACTGACCCAACCGGAAGTTTGCAAACATTTCCCTGGCATACATAAATTAAATCCATATCAGGGTTGAACCTGGACTGCATCAAAGGCATACTACTTTTCTGTGTACCACCTGCCAGAACTATGTTGGGCAAAAAATTCTGATCGAGCTGAGTTCTTAGTTCCCTGGCTTTTGGGCCGGAAATAACTACCTCACTGGGAGGAAAAATAAACGAAAGCATTAATTGTGCCCAATTGGTGTGATAGGCAACATTCGAAGATATGTCATCCTTCATATTTGAAAGCATTTGTCTCGAAAGGTCAATATATTCGGGCTTATCGAAGTAAACACCCAGCAGGTAAAGATTTCTTCCCATGGCTGAATTTGAAGAAGGAATTACATTGTCTGAGAGTTCCATTTTCCGGGCAATTAAGCCAGGATCTATATCTGAGGTGTAAAAGAACATCCCAGATTGGTCATCGTAAAAATGCGCCAGTGTATATTCGGCCAGCTTCTGGGCCTGTTGAAGCCATGATTCATCAAAAGTTACCTGGTAGAGAGCGATAAATGCCTGAATGGTAAAACTATAATCATCAAGAAAGGCATTAATAGTTGACCTCCCCTCTTTAAAGTTCCTGTTTAATCGACCGGTTTCATCCATTTGTGTAAGAAGGAAATCGGCGTTCTTTTTTGCTGCATCAAGATATTCAGGATTTCCAAGAACCCTGTATGCATCAATAATTCCATTTAACATCAGGGCATTCCATGATGTCAGAATTTTATCATCCAATCCGGGTTTCACGCGCTTGTTCCTTTCTTTCAACAGAAGTTCATTGCTGTTCTCGAGTAAGGACTTAAATTCATTTACTTTAATCCCTTTTTCTTTGCAAAAGACCTCCATAGCTTCTGTAACAAAAAGAATATTGCCTTCCTCCCAATTTGCTTCGGCTGTGATATTGTACCAGGAATTAATCAAGGCACTATTGCTGCCGAGTAGCTCATCCACTTCTTCTTTTCCCCATACATAGAACTTACCCTCAACGCCCTCACTATCTGCATCATAAGAAGAGTAAAAACCTCCGTTTGGAGAAGTCATTTCACGCATAATAAAGCCCATAGTCTGTTCCACAACTTTCCGGTAAAGTTCCTTCCCGGTTGCTTGAAAAGCTATGCTATACAGACTAACAAGCTGGCCGTTGTCATATAGCATCTTTTCAAAATGAGGAACTTTCCAATACATATCGGTTGAATACCTTGCAAATCCTCCTCCAATTTGGTCGTAAATGCCTCCCATGGCCATTTTGTCAAGACTCAAATTCAGGTGATCAAAGATTTCATTGTCTTGAGAATGATAAAAATAGCTGAGCATAAACTCATAGGTATTTGGCAAGGGGAACTTGGGTGCACGATTGTTTCCACCCTCCTCAGTATCAAAATATTTTTTCCATTGATTCACCAATCCCGCAAGCTCCATTTTCTTAAACCCAGTATTCTCTTTCTTCACAGTGATAATTTCAGATCCGGCTACTCCCTCTTTAAGCTGAGCAGCATATTCTTCTACTTTCTTTGGGTCTGCTTTATAGGTTTGGGACAATTGTCCCAGAAGGTCTTTCCATTGGGCCGGAGGATAATAAGTACCACCATACACAGGGCTTCCATCCGGAAGAGCAAAGCAATTTAGTGGCCATCCCCCACTGCCGGTAATTAATTGCACCGCATTCATATACACCTGGTCTACATCGGGTCTTTCTTCCCTATCCACTTTGATACAAACGAAATGCTCATTCATTATTTGTGCAATTTCTTCATTTTCAAACGATTCCCTTTCCATTACATGGCACCAGTGACAGGATGAATAGCCAATA
>JASJGS010000222.1:0-8015 GCA_033791445.1 Bacteroidales bacterium
ATAGAAAATAATGAATCTGTGAAAGAGGTCATTAACAAAAAACTAAAATGTGAACAACAGACAGTCGGAAACAAAAACTTCCGGCTGTTTTTCTGAATATTGAAATTTTGGATTGATAATTTGCCATGACACATTTTTTACATTCACTTATACTTGTTTGTGACAATGAGCTTCTACTCTTCCCATTCGTGCAATAACGTTTTGTGACTTCACAAAAATTTCACAAAACTAATTTATTCCTTAACACAAAGTGCTGAAAAATGGTTATATTAAACTCTTTAAATTAAGTGGTTTATGAGCTAATTTTTAAATGAGAACTAAAAGATATTTTAGTAAAAAATGGATCATTATAAATTATTTGCTGGTTATTGTAATACCTAGTTGTATACTTGGATTTCTGGCATTTCGAGGAATTAGAAATGACCAGGCACTAATTGAGCGGGAGCATAGAAAAAAATTGGCAGAATCCGGAACTTCCATTATTTCTGAAACTAATTCGCGTATTGCAATATTCAATGACATATTCAGGGGGGAAATTCCTGATTTATCCCCTTCCTTCCCATCTTCATTAACTTTTGAAGAACATACATTAAACTCTTTTATCGAAGAGAACAGTTTGATTCGGAGCATTTTTTTAATACAATCCTCAGATTCAATATGGATATTTCATCCGTCACTTTTATATCTTCCTGAAATTTTTGAAGAAACGGGAAAAGAATGGTCTCCGTATAATTATATAAATTTATTTATACAGGGATGGAATTATGAGTATAAGGAGAAAGATCTTCAGAAAACGCTTCTTTATTATCGTAAAAAGTTAAAGGAATTTGAGAAAAAAGAAATAGAAGGATATATTCTGACACAGATTGCCCGGGTGCAAACCAAACAGTCTGATTATAACCAGGCAAAAGAAACCTACCAGCTTATTGAATCGGAATATGGAAATATAACTATCGATAAACGAATTCAATTGGGTGCTATGGCCCAGCTTGAAAAAAGTAATATTAGTCTGTTGGTTGGAGATACTATTTCATCTCTGAATTACTCCATTGAATTTTTAAAGAAGATATTAAATGCTGAATGGCAATTGGATAATTCTGGTTACAAAAATCTGATCTCTTCAGTTAATAACATTCTCAACCAGTTTAAAGCAACCAATAATGAACAGATAATGGCCTTATTAGCCAGTGCAGATTCTCTTTTTGAAAAAATTTATGTTCGGGAAAGAAATACAGAATACCTTTTTGAATTTGTGAAAAATTCATCTCTTTTAGTTCATGATTATCTGAATAATTTGGATTATGAAGGTCAATTCCCCTTAATGAAATATGCTGTAATAGATGATAACTCATTTTATGTGTCGCTCTTTCGCGGAGCAGAAAATAAGTACTGGGGGGTAATTTTTAACGTCGATGAAATATTTAATGAACTTCTTATTCCATTGATAAGAGAGCATTCAGAAAATGAAAATTTTCAGTGGCAGTTATTTGGCGAAAGAGGAGAGGTAATGGCGAATTCATCAAATATCAATTTTGAATTGGAACCGGTAATAATAGAATCTCCCCGGGAATTACCTGTTTGGACGATTAAATTATATACAGAACCAACTGGATTAATAAATACATTGTTTTTTTCGGGACACAATATCTTCTTGTTTATTTTCATTTTTATTGCATTGGTTCTTGCGCTGGGTCTGTTTTTTACAATTCAGATAGTAAGTAAAGAACTTCAGTTGTCAAAAATGAAGTCTGATTTTATATCGACAGTCTCGCATGAATTCAAAAGTCCTTTAACATCCATAAGGCATATTACTGATATGCTGGTTTTCAAAAGAGTTCCCACGGAATCAAAAAAGCAGGAATACTACGAGATTATTCAACAACAAAGTGAGCGGCTGAGCCATTTAATCAATAATATTCTTGATTTTTCAAAACTGGAGGAGGGTAAAAAGAACTTTAGATTTAAACCTGTTTTAATAGACCCGATTATTCAGGAAACAGTTTTATCCTTTAAAAATTCGATTCCCGATAAAAATTTTAAAATAAACTACAAGCATGAAAATCATTTGCCTAAAATAAATGCTGATAAAGTGGCAATTACACAGGTTATCCACAATCTATTGGATAATGCATTTAAATATTCCGGGAATTCAGATTTAATTGAAGTGTATGCAAAATCAGACCCAAAATCAGTTATTATTTCTGTTAAAGATTATGGAATAGGTATTCCCGTGGAAGACAAGGATAAAATTTATAGTCGGTTTTATAGAATTCGAAACGACCATACAAATCAGACGAAAGGAAGTGGCATTGGCCTGACAATTGTGAAACAAATAATAAAATACCATGGCGGAACCATTTCGCTTGAAAGTAAAGTTGATTCGGGCAGTACTTTTAGTATCAAACTACCCATACTAAAATAGAATACAATGAAGAAAGTTTTAATAATTGAAGACGACGATGCCATCAGGAAAGCCTTGGTTGATGATTTTACATTTGAAGGTTTTTGTGTTGATTCAGCAGCTATGGGTAACGAAGGACTAAAAAAAGCATTTGACCCGGATATCGATATCATTTTACTTGATTTAATGCTTCCGGAAATGGATGGTTTTGAAATTTGCAAAGAGTTACGAAAAAAAGATGTTGAAACTCCAATTATCATGCTAACAGCGAAAAGTCAGGAAATTGATAAAATTCTTGGATTAGAGTTTGGAGCCGATGATTACATTACAAAACCATATAGTTCGCGCGAGTTACATGCCCGTGTAAAAGCAGTTCTTCGACGAAGAAATTGCGAAAAAGGAAATGCAAATGAAAGCCAATTCAGATTTGGCGATTTTGAAATCAACTTCAGAAAATTTACATGTAAAAGAAAAGAGGCAAGTATAAACCTGACCACATTAGAGTTTTCCTTACTTCATTGTTTAATTAATAAAAGGGAACAGGTAATAAGCAGGAATGAAATATTAGACCTTGTATGGGGAGAAGATGTAATGGTTACCCCCCGGACAGTAGATACTCATATTGCTAAATTAAGAAAGAAAATAGAAGATAATCCTTCAAATCCTAGATGGATAATTGGCTATAGAGGTATTGGCTATAAGTTTACATGTTTATAGTGCTTTGCATTAGTTTAACACAAGTTCATAATTCCAACATGTAAGTGTTAAACCGGAAGCTTAATTTTGAAATAAAAAAATCATGAGACGAATTTTAGTTTTTTTAGTATGCTTCCCTTTACTTACCATTATATCTTTCGGGCAAGAGAAGCAAGCTGATGAATTACTTAGTAAAGCAATTTATCAGGAAGAAGTGAAAGGTGATTTAGAAGAAGCAATTCTGATTTACACGGATATTATCAAAAAATATCCTGAGCAAAGGGCTATTACTGCAGAGGCTCTTTTTCATCTTGGACTCTCGAATGAAAAATTGGGCAATAAAAAGGCACAGGAATATTACGAAACAATTGTAAACAGTTTTGGAGACCAACCAAAATATGTGCGAATTGCTAAGGAAAGGCTTTCTAAATTACTGATTGCAGATAAAGATTTGGAAATTCCTTTGGAACCAAAATTTACAAAAATTAAAATCCCAACAAATCCGGGAAATGGAGTTTTATCACCCGATGGGGACAAGTTGGCTTTTGTTTCCGATGGTGCAGTATGGACAATTCCTCTCCATGGCACGGTTAATCCTAATATTTCCGGTGAGCCCTTCAGAATCGCAGAGTTGCCAGATGCCTGGGACTACGGTAGTTTGATGTCCTGGTCGGAGGATGGGAAATGGATCGCTGTTAATGGCAAGGAGACCGATAAAGGGACCGAAGTCTATGTTATAAAAGTATCAGGAGAAGAGTCACACGTAATTCAGATTCCGTTTCGGGGTGGTCATTCTTTTAGTTATCGCCTTAGCCTGTCTCCAGATGGTCAGATGTTAACTTTTTCGGCAATCGAAATTGGTACTCAACAACAAGTACAAGATCCTCATGACCGTCGCATCTATACGATTCCGGTAGCAGGGGGTGAGCCAAAACTGATCTCCACCGCTGGGGCCCGTTCCAGGCTTCCTTCGTTTTCTCCAGATGGCAGGTTCATCGCTTATGTGGGTTATAAAAAGGGAAATATTGGTGAGTTATGGATTGTGCCTTCTTCCGGAGGTAATCCAACCAAACTTGCCAGCGTAAATGGCCGACTGAGAGGACCGGTATGGTCGCCTGATCAAAAGTACATCGCTGCCCATCACGAACCAGGAAATACTAATACCAGTAAAGAATTATTAGTGTACCCGTTATCATCCGACTTATCCACCACGGGAGATCCAAAAAAGATAAAGCTTCCGGGGGAAAGCTATAATTTATTTGCAGGCTGGACTCCAGAAGATAAACTCGGGGTTTTTATTCAAACGAAGGAACATTCAGCCGTCTACACGGTTCCTGCCATAGGAGGAAAGGCAGTTCAGGTTACACCAGAAGGACAATGGCCTTATTATCCAAGATGGTCTCCTGATGGTAAACGTATTTATTTCAGACCACCGTTTATCTCAGAGAAAGGGGACGAAATTGAAAACAATCAAAGCCCGGTGATGTATGTTTCTGCCACAGGCGGTAATCCAGTTGGAATTCCTGTAGCATCAGATCAAGACCTTACGACCAGAGTGCCCGGGGGTGGCTTTAATATTTCTCCTGACGGTAAAAAGATTGTTATCAGCACAGGGAGGCGTCAAAGCAATCAAAATGAAAGTAATTTATGGACAATCTCACTAGTTGACGGGCAGCCAACCCGTTTAACAAGCGATAGATATTTCGATTGTCGCTTTCCGTGCTGGTCTCCCGATGGAAAGTGGATCGCATTTATTGATAATACAGCTACGCAGGATAAGAAATCCAATGAAAGTTTCACAGCAATCTATATCATACCGGCAGAAGGAGGCAAAATCAGGCAAATAACCACCGAAGCCGATAAGGTAGGAGATGGTGCAATTACCTTTTCTGCAAACGGCGAACAAATTACTTTCTTCTCAGCCGGTACGATCAAATCAATCCCGTTAGAGGGTGGTCTGTCCAAAGTACTCGTTGAAAATATTATCCATGGCGGTCATAGTCAGATATCATATTCACCCGATGGGTCAAAGATTGCGCATAATGCCAGGGGCAAAATATGGATAACCGCTCTGGATGAGAAAGAACCAAAAGAACTCAGTACGGGTCTTCCCAAAAGTACCCGACTTAGTGAATTTGCCTGGTCGCCGGATAGTAAAAAAATTGCCTTTTTTTGTTCTAGTGGTGGGGAACCCGAGTTTTGGCTGATTAGCGATTTTTTACCACTTGAAAAACTGGCACAAAAAAAAGAAAAAGAGAATATCCTCATCAGTAAAGTAATGGATGGAACAGGTGCTGGTTATCCGATCGGAAATCCTTCACCTGACGGAAAGTATTTTGCATATGTTGACTGGTCAAATTATCCCTACGATATCGTAATAAAAGATATCGACACGGGAAAAGAGATGCGTCTTACTAATTTAAATTATGAAGGAGACAAAGGATCTCCTTATACTTTTATTTGGTCACCTGACTCAAAAAAGATAGCTTATACGTGGGAAAACGATGATGAAGAATTTTGTGACCTTCGTGTAATTGATATTAATAATTCAAACCCGACTGTTCTTAAAAGGGTAAATTGGTTTGAAAATTGGATTACTCCTTTAGACTGGTCGCCAGACGGGCAACAGATTCTTGTTCAGTTCTTTCAAAAGGATATCGGGCAGATAGGATTGATGTCTGTAAAAGATGGTTCCTTTATATCCCTAAAGAATATAGATGGCACTAATCCGACTTCAGCCAAATTTTCTCCAGATGGACATTATATTGCTTATGATTTATCTCCAAACAAAGAGAGTTCGAACCATGATATTTATATTCTTAATATTGAGGATAGGCGAGAAACCAAACTGACGACTCATCCTTCGCATGATTATCTTCTGGATTGGTCACCGTCCGGAGAAAAGATCCTTTTTGCCAGTGATCGTTCAGGAACAACTGACATGTGGAGCATTTCTTTGGATAATGGAACACCCCGGGGAAAACCAAAACTAATTACAAATAATGTTGGTTCCATACAACCAATGGATTGCACTCAAAAAGGATCTCTTTATTACAGCACTCCCGGTTCATGGTGGGATATTTATACAGTTAAAATAAATCCTGAGACCGGGAAGGTTGATGAACCACCGGTGGAAGTACCATTGCCCAATCAGGGTTATAACCTTCATTCTGCCTGGTCTCCAGATGGTAAGTTTCTGGCCTATGTATCCAGACAAAATGAAGAAAGCCCAAGAAGCCCATGGATATATTCAGTAGAAACGGGATTATCGAAAAAATTAAAATATCAAAAAGACGCGATATTTCCAACCTGGTTTCCTGATAGCAAATCTATCCTTGTAAATGGTTGCGATGTATTGAATGTATTCACAGAAGAGATTACAGATACCATTCATTTGAAACAACATGCTAGGGATGAAATTAGAAGCATAAATATTTCTTCTAATGGTAAATACATTTATTATGCACGGGAAAACGGAGAGTTAAAAATACATGCCATAAACAGAACAGATCTGGAAACCGGTGAGAACAAAGAGCTATATCGTACTCCTGATGATTGTCTTACTATAGCACTTTCACCGGATGACAAACAATTGGCCGTCCAATCAAGGCACAATGAAACTACCCGGATTATGAAACTAATATCCACTGAAACGGGCGAAGAAAGAGATATTCATAATTTTGATACCCCGGAGTACCGCTACATTAGTCTGGCCTGGTCGCCGGATGGCAGTAACATTTATTTCTCCAGGGGAACAGATTCCGGTTGGGTGCTTTGCCGTATTCCTGCTTCAGGTGGCGACGCCATGGATCTTGGTGTAAAAAATTATGGTTTCGCAGGAATCTCGATGCATCCTGATGGACAACAAATAACATTTTTTTCATTTGTTGGAAAACAAAAACCTGGTGAAATCTGGGTAATGGAAAACTTCCTGCCAAAGGAATAAACCGTTAACAAATAGAAACAGAGCTAATGAAATAATTAATCAGATATTAATACCAATTTACAGACAGCCGGGAGCAAAAGTTTCCGGCTGTTTTTAAAATCCCAATCACCCTTTTTTAAACCACAACCTTTTAATTTTTAAATGGAATAACACAAACCGTAAAACATTGGCTTAGATTTTCTTTTTTTTGTAACTTGGATTTCTGAAATTGAATCTTTTTTAATTAACCTAATTGTTTATTTCATGTTTCAGAGTCTGAAAATCGCACTCCGGAGGCCAAAAAAGTTAATTGCTATTTTCCTGTTAACCATTTTTCTTCCCTCGGTTTCGCTCAGTATTTTCGGGATCCTCGCACTGCGCAATGAAAAATTCAGGCTCGAAAAACAACTGGAAGAAGAACAATTGATAATTGCAGAACATTTTAAATCGCTGGTCAATTCAAATATTCGTGATGCTGAAAATTCCCTTCAAATCCTAAGCCGGAGCCCCTTATTGATTAACAAAGAATACGAGGAAATAGTACCATTGCTTGATGCACAGGCCAAAGAAAATCGTTTGCTGGGCCAGTTTTTTATTGTTTACAACGATACTGAACCATGGATTCTTCATTTCAAACCAGACCCGGGACAACCAGTTGGTGAATCAACTTCGGAGTTTACTGCCGTTCAGCAGGGTAAATTAAAAAATGCTGAAGGATATGAATTTATTCAGAACAATTACCCAATGGCTATTTCGATGTATGAGGAGCTACTGACAAGAGTCAGCGACAAAAACATACTGGGACAACTTTTAAATCATATCGCCCGAAATCTGGCAAAAATGAGGAAGTACCAGGAGGCTGCTGAAATCTATTCCCGAATAATTAACGACTTTCAAACAAGTAAAACGTCAGCAGGTATTCCATTGGCGATTACTGCCCGGCTGCAACTGGCCGATTGTTATCTGAAATCAGGTGATGATAAAAATACCTTA
>JASJGS010000223.1:0-7350 GCA_033791445.1 Bacteroidales bacterium
TCATGAAATTGCACATCAATGGTTTGGGAATTCCGCTACAGAAAATAGCTGGAATCACGTTTGGCTAAGCGAAGGTTTTGCTACCTATTTTACAATTCTGTATCAGGAAGAAGTTTATGGGAATGAAAAAAGGAAGGAGGAACTTTCAAGGCAGCGGGAACGAGTGATCAGGTATTACAAAAGGAATCCATCACCAATAGTTGACAATTCTATTAATGACCCCATGAGGGTGTTAAATACGAATACTTATCAAAAAGGTGGATGGGTACTTAATATGTTAAGACACAAACTTGGAGATGAGACTTTTTGGAAAGGAATACAAGCTTATTATGAAACCTATAAAGACTCCAATGCGATGACGTCAGATTTTCGGATGTCCATGGAAAAAGTATCAGGAGAAAATTTAGAAGATTTCTTTGAACAGTGGATATTCACGAAAGGACATCCTGAATTAAAATGGAGCTGGCAATACAAAAAGGGGGAACTAAAAATTTATGTTGATCAGGTACAGAGTCATCATACTTTCAAATTCCCACTTGAAATCGGTATCATAATTGGTGACCAAATAAAAGTGGAAACTGTAGAGATAGATAAACAATCCGAAAAATTTGTAATCGCCGTAGATGCCAAGCCTGAAGATGTAATACTTGATCCGGAGTTTTGGCTCTTATTTGAAGAAAACTAAGTTCAAATGCATTTACAAATAGATTACTCCTAGGAATAATTGAATGAAATTATTAATTATATTCATTTTAATACATTTTATCTCTAGTTAAGACCTATAATCTAGATAATCAACTCTAATAATGAAAACAACTTTTATTGTCATTATTACTTTTCTTTTCTTCATTTCAATTAGACCAAATTGTGTTGCCCAGAGCGAAAAAGACACTCTTAAAATATTATTTGTGGGGAATAGTTATACTTATTTTGGAAATCTGCCCCAAATTATTTCAACCATTTCAGATGATGCAAACACAAAATTAGTAACTAAGAAAAGTACAGTAGGGGGCGCGAAATTACGTGACCATTGGTTAGGTGAAAGAGGTTTGGATACGAAAGAAATGATCGCAGATGGAGAATTTGATCTAGTGATTCTTCAGGAGTATAGTATGGGCACAATTAATGAACCAGATAGCCTTATCAAATATTCAAACTTGTTCTGTGATTTCATTTATAAGAATAATGCAAAACCATATTTTTATCTTACCTGGGCAAGAGAAATGGTCCCCCAGTACCAGGAAACCATCAACAATGTTTATTTGGAAGCCTCAATTGAAAATAAGGCAGAAATTGTTCCTGTAGGAAAAGCATGGGCACTGGCCAAACAATTACGCCCAAATATAGAATTATATCACGCCGATGGCAGCCATCCCTCAGAACTGGGTACATATCTTGCTGCCTGTGTTTTCATAGCAAGTATTTTAGATGAGATTCCTGGTAAGCTGAAGGGATCATTTTGGACTATGGATAAGTATGGTGAATCTGTCCAGTTAATGAGTGTTCATCCTTTAGATGTTGTTTTTTGCAAAAAAATAGCCGAAGAGATAACTTCAGAATAAGGTTTTGGCTATTTGAAAAACTATCACTAACATACCATACTGGGTGATAATTGCTAAGCTTAACTTAAAAAGTTGCTATTACAAATAAATCAACATTTATTGCTTTAAGAAATTTGAATCATGAAAGCACAAAGCATTTGGGAAGAAAAGAGTACTAGTGCATTAATGGTACTAACATTTTTATCCCTGATGCTTATTTTTACAAATTGCTCGAAAGTAGAATACAAGAAGCCAAACATCATAATTATCTATGCTGATGATATGGGCTATGGTGACCTTAATTGTCAGAATCCAAATTCGAAAATTCCGACTCCTAATCTTGACAAACTTGCTTCAGAAGGTATGCGCTTTACAGATGCGCACAGCTCGTCGGGCATTTGTTCTCCAAGTCGATTTGCTTTGCTTACGGGAACTTATCATTGGCGCAGGCAACATGGTATTGTAGGTCCTTTTGGGAAACCATTTTTTAAGGATACAGATATCACCTTAGCTCAGATTTTAAAAACTAAAGGTTACACCACCGCCTGCATTGGGAAATGGCATTTGGGATGGGATTGGGAATTTAAAAACGAGCCATCAGGAGAAATAATGCAATGGGGTAAAATGCGAAAGGTGTACCTTCCCAAAGATATAGATTGGAGTAAGCCTGTTGCTGGGGGGCCCCTGGATCGTGGTTTTGACTACTACTTTGGCGATGGAACTATTAATTTCCCTCCTTATGCATGGGTTGAAAATGATCGAATTGTTGAGGTTCCAACTGAAGAATTGGATATCAATAACATTGGCTTCGATACCAAAGAGGGAAGTTGGGAATTTCGTCCTGGGCCAGCTGTTCAAGGTTGGAATCCCTACGATGTTCTACCCACGCTCACTCAAAAAACAATAGAATGGATTAAAAGGCATGATGAAGAGCAAGCTTTCTTTCTCTATTTTGCCTTGCCTTCACCACACGCACCCATCATTCCAAATGATGAATTTGACGGAAAGTCTCAGGCTGGTGGATATGGTGATTTCATGGTTCAGACCGATTGGGTAGCCGGACAGATTCTAAAAACAATTAAAGAGAAAGGTTTGGAAGAAAATACCATCATTATTTTTAGCGCAGATAATGGTACAGAATCTTATGCATGGGAACGGGCAGAAAATTATGGGCATTTTAGCATGGGAGATTTTCGTGGACTAAAACGTGATGTTTGGGAAGGAGGCCATCATGTCCCCTTTATTATTAAATGGCCCGGGAAGGTTGAGGCAGGATCAATTTCAAATGAGGTGATTTCACAGCTTGATATTATGGCAACCTTAGCAAGAATAACGGGAATAGATTTACCAAAAAATGCTGCTCCTGACAGCTATGATTTCTTACCCGTAATTAAGGGTGAAAAATATAAATCCCCTATTCGGGAAGCTACTGTGCATAATACATATGAAAATAAGTGGGGAATCAGAAAAGGAAAATGGCTCTATATCAATGATCAATCTGGGGGTCATAGAGATATGCCGGAATCATTTAAAAAACTAATAGGATATACCGATTTTAACACACCAGGTTTGCTTTTCAATATGGAAGATGATTCTGAACAACGTATCAACCTATTTGAAAAATATCCAGAAAAAATTATTGAAATGGATAATTTGCTTCATGAATATCGTAATAAACCTAATTCTGTGAGACTTCCTAATTAGATTTCAAATAACATGGATCAATTAAAACGGTTACTATGCAGATATCAACATAACAAAATGCAAACAATGTATATCTTTGAATGGGATTAAAAAATTTGAACCATGCAATTTGAAGACCTGGAAATTATTGAGCCTATTTTAAAGGCACTAAAAGAAGAGAAATATTCTGTGCCTACATCGATACAGGAAAAAGCGATACCTCTTATTATAAATAGAAATGATGTGTTGGGTAGTGCCCAAACCGGGACAGGTAAAACGGCTGCATTTGCTATTCCAATCCTTCAGCACCTCTTTCTTGATCGTCAACGAAATAACAGTCCACGTAAAATTAATGCGCTCATTATAACTCCTACCCGCGAATTAGCGATCCAAATTGGAGAAAGTTTTTCGACCTATGGGAAATTTACAGGAATAAAAAATACCGTCATCTTTGGAGGGGTGACTCAAGGCAAACAAACGGAAGCTCTTCGTAGAGGAGTAGATATTCTTGTTGCAACACCCGGAAGACTTCTGGACCTGATGGATCAGGGTTTCATTAGATTGAAGGATGTTGAATATTTTGTGCTGGACGAAGCTGACCGGATGCTCGACATGGGTTTTATTTATGATATTAGAAAGATCATTGCCAAATTGCCAACAAAACGGCAGTCATTATTTTTTTCAGCAACAATGCCGAATAAAATTGTTGAACTTTCGAGGAAAATTCTGAAGAATCCTTTGAAAGTAGAGGTAAGTCCTGTTTCTTCTACTGCCGAAACGATACATCAATACCTGTATTATACTAATAAATTAAGTAAGAAAGATCTGCTTCTTTATATCCTTCAGGATAGAAGAATTAATCAGGTATTATTGTTTTCCAGAACAAAACATGGTGCTGACAAAATTGCCCGATATTTAAAAAAGAAAAAAATCAATACAACAGCTATACATGGTGACAAAGCCCAAAATCAAAGACAAAAAGCCCTGAAACAGTTTAAAGACAGAGAAATTAGGGTACTGGTAGCGACTGATATAGCAGCAAGAGGTATTGACATTGATAAACTAAAATATGTCATCAACTATGATATCCCGAATATAGCTGAAACCTATGTTCACAGGATAGGCAGAGCAGGTAGAGCCGGGGATGAAGGTATTTCTATTTCCATTTGTGAACCTGAAGAAAATGCGTTTATAAAAGACATTGAAAAATTAATAAACCAGAAAATAGAAATTATAAATGACAATCCTTTTCCGCAAACAGACAGTCCAATGACAGTGAAGGAAAAACAAGTTTTTGAAAAGGAGAAAACACAAAGAAAACAAGAATATTTTGCTGCAAGAAATAAAAATCAAAGTAGACCAAACTCATCTAAGTATAATAGGAAAAGAAATTAGAAACTAAAGGGAATCTTACAAACAGTCAGAGAAAATAGGGGCCTGGTTGGTGGGTGAGAGCCTTACAGCTCGCATCAAACTTTGATGTAACTTGTCGGAAAGTAGCTTCGGACTTCTCAAATTTTTCCACCTCGAACTGTTATTCCTATATGTAAATCTTCAGTGAAATATGATCAATACATACCCATATGAGGTATATTGGTTAAGTTTAGCCTAAAAAATTGACTATATAGACAAGTTACCCTTCATTAACAGAAACATGAAAAAAAAACAAATACTTTTCTTACTATTCTTATTAACGTCAATCAACTGTAATTTGCTAGCAAAGCCGACAGTAGACGTTTTAAGTTATCATGTATACTTGGAAACTAATGTCTATACCAAACAAGTCAAGGGAAGTGTAATTATCAAATTTCAAACAGATCTTAAAAGTCATGAAGTATCTTTTGATTCAGGAAATCTTATAGTAACAGACATTAAAGGAAATGAAGTTGAAGATTTCGAACAAAAAGGTGAAAAAGTATTTGTTTCTATTAAAAAAAACGTGACAAGTGAACATGAGATAAAAGTATTTTATGAAGGGATGCCCAAGAAAGGAATGGTATTTCAGGCTTCAGCTCAACAACTTTATACGGTTTATTTCACCAGTGAATGGATGGTGTGTAATTCGAGCCCCGATGATCGAGCAAAAGTAAAAATAGATATACTAATTTCGGACAAGCTGGTTAGCATTGCTAGCGGTGAGTTAATCGATATCGAGAAAAAAGATAACGGAAAAACATTATACTCATGGAGTCAAAATTATGAAACACCAACATACACGTATGGTATTGTGGTGGGTTCATTCAATGAATCACATGATAATCATAATGGCATAGCTTTAAATTATTATGCTGCAAATCACAATTCGGAAGCGATTGAGAAAATATTTGACAAGACCGGGGATATGATTTCTTTTTTCGAAGACAAAGCAGGAATTCCATATCCCCAAAAGTCTTATTCTCAAGTATTAATTGGAAATCATTATCAAGAAATGTCGGGTTTTGCCGTTTTAAAAAGCACATATGGAGACCTTGTTTTAAAAGATAGTACCGAAACAAACTTAATTTCTCATGAATTAGCGCATCAATGGTGGGGTAATATGATAACATGTAAATCTTGGAATCATATGTGGTTAAACGAGGGTTTTGCAACTTTTATGTCTGCAGCTTATAACGAATATCGTTTTGGAAAGAAAAAGTATCAAGAAAATATTGATGCATATTTTAGTGTTTATGACAATATCAAAAAAAGAGGAGGAGATAGATCATTGGTCTTCACGGATTGGGATAATCCATCAAAAGATGATAGAAACTTAGTATATTTTAAGGCTGCATATGTATTACATATGTTGAGAATAGAGTTAGGTGATGAAGATTTTTGGAAAGGAATTAAGTATTATACCCAAGAATACTATGGGAAATCTGTAGTCACAAAAGATTTTCAAATGGCGATGGAAAAATCAAGTAATAGAAAACTTGAAGAATTCTTTAATTATTGGGTCTACAAAGACGAAGGGTGAAAAAGTAATAGCCGGAAAGCACTAATGCAAAAGTAATTACATTTACAAAAACATGTAATGGGGCGATAAGTTAGGGCGCTCACTTCACCCAAATTGAACTTTGTCACCTCTTTTGCTAGAATGCAATAGAGTCAAGCAATGTTCTAATAATTTGTTTTATTTATCATACATTAGTTTTAAAAAAAATATTGTGTACTCATATTGAATAAAAATTACCGTATATACACCAAATAGGGATGTATTCGGTAACTTTATCCTAAAAAGGTACATATATAAACAAGTTAGGTGCTATTTGAACAGAATGAATAAATCGACATTAAAAAATGTAGAAACCGATAATCTAATTTCTAATTTAAGAGGAGAAGTTGGAGAAATTATTCAATCCTGGACTTTAATGCGTGATTTCTATATTATTAGTAATGAGTTAAGTTGTGGAGATTCTTTACAAGACCTAAAAAACCAAGAATTCAATAAGATTAATCTAATTAAGAAAAAGTTTAAAGATGAAATAACATCTCGGTTGTCTGAATTAAGTCATAAGAGTAATGGAAAAGTAAATTTCTATTTTGCCACTAATAAACTTAAATCATTTGAATCTGATTTTAAAGATTTCGAAAAATACATATTAGACAATCATTTTAAAACGAATAGAGACGAGTATATAAGTCACAAGAAATTACCTCCAACTTGGAATGAACAAAAATCAGAACATAGAATAAACTATTTGACAATTCTAAAAGGAGTAGCAAAGGCTCTAATTCTAATGAAATAAATTGACCAAATTCATCTTGGAAAAAACTCAAATCAACAATGGATAAAAATGAGAAAGAAAAGATATGAATATTCAGTTCCAGCAAAAGCAGGTTATCTATTACTTCCTTATTTAGGAAAATAACTGAATTAAAACTGCACCTAACAATAGCTAAAAAGAATGGCTCGTAAACAGGAAATTGATTAATTTTAATACATAAGAAAATAAGGCTAAGCTCGGAAGATTGGTGTTTAAAACTCGCCACTCATTTTAGCTTGGTCCGTTAGTACCAATGAAAAGACTAACCAATATTAGAACGAGATGAAAAACATATTAGCTTATTATTTTCTAGTATTATTTCCTATTCTTCTAATTTACTGGATCGGCATCTCAGAGCGTCCTATTTTACTAGCAATTGC
>JASJGS010000224.1:0-4856 GCA_033791445.1 Bacteroidales bacterium
CGCTCCTGGAGCTTATAGTGGAACTGACTATGGTAACGCTGCAATGGACATCAACCCATCAGATATTGAGAATATCAGTATACTGAAAGGTGCCAATGCTGCTGCTTTGTATGGCTCCAGAGCTGTAAACGGAGTTGTTCTAATTACCACCAAAAGTGGTAGACTCAGATCAGGTTCAAAAAAGGGTCTGGGCGTTTCATTTGAAACCAACTGGCAATGGAGCAATCCATTGAAACTCCCCAACTATCAGGATAAATATGGCCAGGGTTACGATGGCGAATTTGCATACGTTAATGGTAACTGGGATGGTATCAACGACGGAATTGACGAAAGCTGGGGCCCTGCCCTTGACTATGTTGTACAGGCAGAAGATCTTGCACCGGGCGGAAAACTGGAATGGGCTGTAGATGCAGGCTATCCTCAAACAGCCGGTCAGATTCTTTCACTTCCTCAGTTTGACAGTCCTTACGATCCGGTAACCGATGTAAGAACTCCAACTCCTTTTATTTCACATCCTGACAACGTTAAAGATGTGTTTGTAACAGGTTTATCAGCAACCAATACATTAACTTTATTTGGAGCCAATGAAAAAGCCGATTTCAGATTATCATTGGGTAATCAGAATGTAAAGGGTATGGTTCCAAATACCGATCTCATGAAATCAAACGTTACCCTTTCGGCAGGTTATAACCTTGCCAAAAGGCTGAGAGTCGATGGTTCAGCTTCTTATATACTTAACCAGAGTGATAATATCATGACAAGTGGTTATACCAGTGCCGGTATTCTCCAGAGTTTGAGTCAGTGGTTTGGACGCCAGGTAGATACTCAAGCACTAAAAGATCGCTGGACAGAACCAGATACCCAAAACCCGGGTGAAAATTTTAACTGGAACCACAGTTATCACGATAATCCATACTGGACAGTGAATAAGAATACCAACTCTCGTGTACGGAACAGGATTATGGGTAATATTAATTTAAAATGGGATTTTACCGATTATCTGTCACTTGATGGTATGGCTGGTCTTGATTACTATTCACAGAATATTAAGCAGGTTAGGGCCAAAGGCTCACATGACTGGCGTGATGGGGAGTTCCAGGATTATCTGAGCACCAGGAGCTCAACTATTGCCAGAGCCAGGTTAAACTTTAACAAAACATTTGGTGATTTTAGTGTGGTTGCACTGCTTGGTGGTGAATACAATAATTATAAGTACCACAGTAACAACACCTATGTTGACCAATTGATTATTCCCGATTTATATGCCGTTAGTAATGCTGCGGTTGCTGCCAGAACAGGTATGTCTAGCACGGAGGTAGAGCTTCAGAGTGTATATGGTCAGGTGAACCTCGGTTTCCGAAACTGGTTGTTCCTTGACCTAACCGGAAGAAATGACTGGTCATCAACTTTACCAGTTGAAAACAACTCATATTTCTATCCATCTGTATCATTAGGACTGGTATTGACTGAAGCGATTGGTATGCAATCAAATGCATTATCATACCTGAAATTGCGTGGTAGTTATGCTGAGGTTGGAGGTTCTGCAGGTGCTTATATGCTCAATGGTACTTTCGGGGCATCTAATCCATTTAACGGGAATCCATCCCTGAGTTATACCAATACCTTGCCACCTCTTGGCTTATTACCGCAAAGGAAAAAGTCAATTGAGGCAGGTTTGGATGTAAAATTCATTAACAACAGGATTCGTTTGGATCTAACCTACTATAAGGAGAATACTACAAACCAGATCTTAAATCTTGATATTTCTAGAATGTCTGGTTTCAATACAACTACCATAAATGCTGGTGACATACAAAACCAGGGCTGGGAACTTGTACTGGGTGCTACTCCAGTTCAGCAATCTAAATTCAGGTGGGATATCACTCTAAACTGGGCAAGGAACAGAAATTTAGTTAATGAGCTTTATACCAATGATGTAACTGGGGAAGAAATGACCAGTTACTATCTGTACAGCGCATCATGGGGAGCATACGTATATGCACGTCAAGGTGAACCTTATGGACAAATGTTTGGTAATGATGTAGTTCGTGAGAATTCTACCATTCATTACTCGGATGATGCTGAATCCATTGTTGATTACGTTGAATACACAGGTCGCCCTGTAGTTGGTACCAATGGAAGGTATATTCAAACTCCAAATAGAACTCTTCTTGGAAATGTAATGCCAGACTTTTTTGGTGGCGTAAACAATGCATTTAGTTTTGGAGACTTTAATTTTAGTTTCCTTGTCGACTTCCGTAAAGGTGGTGTTCAATATTCTATAACTGACTGGTTTGGGAATTATGCAGGAGTTATGGCAAAGTCTGCCGGCACAAATGCAAATGGCATGAACTACAGAGATCCAGTATCTGACGGTGGAGGTGTTCTTGTTGATGATGCTATTTATGGTAAAGTAAACAGCGATGGTACTGTTCAATTAACTGATGGCAGCGGAAATGATGTTAGCTCAGGTGTTGAAAATACTACTTATGTAGCTGGTCAGACTTTCTTTGAAACTGACTACTGGGGAAAACCAGGTCTATCAGTATATGATGCAAGCTTTGTAAAGTTGCGTGAAGTTGTACTTGGCTACACTTTCACCGATATTGCACCATGGCTTTCGGCTATAAATGTTTCTCTTGTTGGCCGAAATCTTTGGCTGATACATAGCAACATGCCTCATGTTGATCCTGAAAACGGAATCTCTGCAGGAAATAATTCAGTAGGTGTGAACTCAACACCTACTCCAACTGCCAGGACGATAGGTTTTAATGTTAAATTTACCTTTTAGATAATTAATAAGAAATACATATGAAAATGAAATATTTCACAAAATACAATAAGGTATTCCTTGCATTGGCTCTGGTCCTTACAGTTGGATCATGTACCAAAGATTTCGAGGAAATGAATACAGATCCCAATGAACCGACCGATGTGCCCGCCATTAACATTTTTACAAATGTTCTGGTTAGTCAATTTGCTACAGAGATGGGTGGCTGGATACAGCATACCTACCTGGGACCCTGGTCTCAGCAATGGTGTAAAGTTCAGTATATCGATGAAGATAAATATCAGACCCGTGATATGACCGGGTACTCTGAAGGTCGTTATACAGGACCTCTGTTGGATTTACAGATCATTATAAATAAAACAACAGCAGATATTGATGCTGGGAATAATGTTGCTGCCAATAAAGCTCTGCTTGCTGCTGCAAAAATTACCACGGTATGGATTTATAGCTATGTTACCGATTTGGTAGGTGATACACCCTACTCTGAAGCTCTACAGGGCCTCATGGCAGATGGTACTCTTGCTTCTCCATACGATACACAGGAATCAATGTATATGGACTTTTTTACAAAACTGGAAGAGGCCAATACATTGTTAGACCTTACTGAAGTTGTTAACTTTGGTAATGGTGATGTGGTATATGGTGGCAATCCAGAAGCATGGAAAAAATTTGGTAACTCTCTGAAGTTGAGGTTGTTAAATCGTGTTGCAGGTACTCCATGGAGTTTTACTTATGATATGGCTGGCACAGGCCCATTCACAACTTCAGCAGGTGCTGCAGCTTATGCAGGTGCTGATGCTGCAATTGCATCTATTTTGAATGACCCTTCAGGGCATCCAATTATGGAAAGCAATGATGACAATGCCAAATTGGATTATCCGGGTCTTCCATATCGGAACCCAATTTACAATACATTGTTTTCCCGTACAGACCAGGGGATCTCTGAAACCATGGTTGATTTCCTGAATGACAGGAATGATCCACGGGTTCATATCTATGCCCAGCCAACTCCCACTAGTGTAACAGCCGGAACACCTGTTTACACAGGATTCCAAAACGGACGTGCAATTGCTTCAGCCGACTTCACTATTACTTCAATACTTGGAACAGCAATAGCTTATACTGAGACTGCTCCACTTTATGCATTGTGTTATGATGAGGTTGAGTTTATTAAAGCTGAGCATTATTTGAGGGTAGGCGGTGCTGCACAAGCAGCTTATGAAGCAGGTATTGCTGCATCAATGGAAAGATGGGCTTGTATAGATGGTGGAACAGTTTCACCTACCTATAACGACAACGGAATCCAAACCATGCCTGTTACTCAAACAGTTGATTATGCAGCTTATTTAGCTCAACCATCTGTTGCCTATACTTCCGCAGCTGATGACGGAGAAAGATACCAGCGTATTATCGAACAGCGTTGGGCGGGTATGTTTGGCCAGGGTGCTCAGGCCTGGAATCTTGTTAGAAGAACAGGTTTTCCAGCCAGGACTTTTGAGTTTATGTTAGAAGGTGCTTTCTACCCGGGCTTAGGTTTACCCATTAGGATTAAGTATTCTTTGAACGAAGAAATCTACAATCCTGAAAACCTTCAGGCGGCCATTAACAGCCAAAATGTTGAAGTTGTTAATGACGGTATGTTCAGTACAAGCGGCATAAGCAGCCAGATGTGGTGGCATACACGGAAAAATCCAATCCCTACAGTTACTGACGTTAAGTAGTAACTTCATTATACTTATCTTAAAAGGCTGTCCAGTTTACCGGACGGCCTTTTTTGTTTTTTCTAATCTTCAGGAATATTTGTATCTTGCAAATAGAACCAATAAACAGTGGTCAGTTAACAATGATCAGTGAACAGTGATCAATTAACAGGAATTGCTTATTGGTTTCCCGAATTTAAAGTTGAACAAGTAAGCGCTTATAGAATTTTTACTCATAAACAAAGAACGTATCATGGATTACGCTTTCCCATCAGGTCTTTTGATTAACGTCTTACCCTTCACGGTTTACGACTTACGTTTCACGACTTACGCTTCACGAATTACCTTTTACGATTTACATTTTA
>JASJGS010000225.1:0-11504 GCA_033791445.1 Bacteroidales bacterium
TGTTACACTATTCAGCTATTGTTTGGAAAGGTCATATTCCTTTTTAGTCAAAATTGATTTATATAGAGCTATAATTATTTAAGAATATTCAAAACTCTTGTCTTTAATTATACTTTTACTCATGCTATAAATTCAGAAGAAAACCTTCAATACAATTTTAACTCACAACTCAACACTAAACACCAAACACTTATTAAAAGTACCCTTCCTTTTTTCTATCTTCCATAGCTGCTTCGGAACGTTTATCATCCGCTCGGCCTCCTCTTTCTGTCTCACGTGTTGCTGCAACCTCTTCAATGATGTCCTCCAGGTTATCTGCTTTTGAAAGTGTCACTCCTGTGCACGTTATGTCGCCAATTGTACGACATCGAACATCTCTCACTTCTACCTTTTCATTTTCCTTCAATTCCATGAAAGGTGCCTTGGCTAACCAGTTACCATCTCGCAAAAAAACTTCCCTTTTATGGGTAAAGTAGAGTTCTGGGATATCAATATTTTCCATATAAATATATTGCCATACATCCATTTCGGTCCAATTACTTATTGGAAAAACGCGAAAATGTTCGCCTAAATGTTTTTTACCATTAAAAATGTTCCACAATTCTGGTCTCTGATTCTTTGGATCCCATTGTCCAAAATCATCACGGTGTGAGAAAAAACGTTCCTTAGCACGAGCTTTTTCTTCATCTCTTCTTCCCCCACCCATTGCAGCATCAAATTTAAGATCCTCGATGGCATCCAACAGAGTAATAGTCTGAAAAACATTCCTACTAGCTGTAGGTCCTTTCTCTTCAACTACCTTTCCCTGATCAATCGTATCCTGGACCAATCGAACCACACACTCAGTCCCTGTTTTTTCCATTAATTGATCACGGAAATCAAGTGTTTCCTGAAAATTATGTCCTGTGTCGATATGCATCAAGGGGAATGGCACTTTTGCTGGCCAAAATGCTTTCCTGGCCAGATGGAACATAACAATTGAGTCTTTGCCGCCAGAAAACAAAAGCACGGGATTCTCAAATTGTGCTGCTACTTCACGTATTACATAAATAGACTCTGATTCGAGCTCTCTAAGGTGATTCAGGTTATTACCATTCATAGATTGAATTTTCAAAATATCTGCAAAAATAAGGATTTTTATTGTCAAACCTTGGTTTAAACTTCGAGAAAACATGTGCACAATCAATTTGCCTTACTCTGGAGAACTAACTTTAGCTTTTTAAGGGTGTAATTATACTTGCATTTAGTCTCAGAGTACGGGAATTATCTTATTTTTATAAGCTTATTTTAAAATTGTTTAGCCCCTTACTTTTTGGATGAAAAGGTTGATTGCATATTTCATTTTTACTGCCTTATTTTCCAACCTGCTTCTTCAAGCACAGGTTAAAGTTGAGATATCAGGTAGAATTACTGATACAGAAACCAAAGACCCAATGACTGGGGTAAATATAAGGATTGTAGGAAAACAGATTGGTTCTGTATCAGATGACCGCGGGTATTTTTATCTGGCAGCTGGAATAGAGTTGCCCTTTAAGATAAAGTTTTCAATGATCGGTTATCAATCACAGGAAATTGATATCACAAAAAGAATCACTTCGGGCATCCGCATAAAGTTTAAATCAACATCCTATATAGGAGAGGAAATTGTTGTATCTGCCCCGGTAGTAGAGGTAGAACAAAAAACCATGCGCAGTGTGGTCTCTGTTGAAATGATTGACGCCCTGGGGGTTAAGGAAACTCCATCTGCCAGTTTTTACAATGCTATTGGCAATTTAAAAGGAGTGGATGTTGTAAACCAGAGCATGCAATTTATGACCATTAATGCCAGGGGATTTAACTCCACTGTAAATACTCGTTTTGTCCAAATTGTCGATGGGATGGATAACCAGGCACCTGGTATGAATTTTTCAATTGGCAATATTGCAGGTATGTCTGAGTTGGATGTGGAGTCTATCGAATTTTTACCAGGACCCTCTTCTGCCCGTCATGGAGGAAATGTCCTAAATGGGCTGTTAATTATGAATAGTAAAGACCCTTTTGCTTTTGAGGGTTTAAGTTTTTATGTAAAGCCCGGAGTAAGTGATGTGAAATCTGGGAATGATGCCCCATTTCAGTTTACTGGAAAAGGTTTGTTCGATGCAGGATTTCGCTATGCGAAGGCAATAAACAATAAATTTGCTTTCAAGATCAATGCTTCCTATATGAAAGGCAAAGACTGGTATGCTGACGACACTACCAATATACGCCCAGGAAATATCTCCTATGAATATGATCCAGGACATGATGCACTAAATAAATATGGTGATGAGATTATCGCCTTTATGCCTATTGGCCAACAAGGGGAAAACCTTATTGTTTCCCGTACCGGCTACCGAGATAAAAATCTTGTTGACAATGGAGTTTTTAGCTTGAAGCTAAATGGAGCTTTGCATTACCGGATCACCGACAAAATCACTGCTATTGCCCAGGGAACTTATGGAAATGCCACAACTGTATATACCGAGGATAACAGAACATCCCTTTCACAGTTTAAAATCTACCAGGGCAAGCTGGAGGTCTCAAGTGACCGCTTTCTTGTTCGTGGATATGCCACCCAGCAAAAAACTGGTAACACATATGATTCTCGCTATCTTGCCATTCATATGAATTCATCATGGAAAAGTGATGAGGATTGGTTCCGTGATTATTATAATTCCTATTCTGGAGCTTTTGCAAAATATGGGGTACAACCAGGCGACCATGCAGCAGCGAGAAAATTTGCCGATACAGGACGCCTTATTCCAGGTACTGAAGAATATGATCAGGAAAAAAACAAAATAATTAATGATCCTGATTTTACAAAAGGTGCGCAAATGATAAACAACTCTGCCCTTTATAATATCGAAGGCCGATACAATTTCCTTGAGGATATCAAGATTTTTGACCTTGAGTTTGGTGGTAATTATCGTTTTTATGACCTGGAATCTTTTGGTACCATCTTCCCTGATACTGCCGGAAACGATATTTCCTTTTACGAGTATGGCATGTATGGCCAGCTATCAAAAGAATTTCTTGATAGGGATCTTACTATTTCTGCATCAATAAGATATGACCAGAGTGAGAACTTTAAAGGGAATTTTAGTCCAAGACTGTCAGCTCTATATATTCTGGATGGTATACATAACTTTAGAGCGTCTATTCTTACAGGTTTCAGAACACCCAGTGCCAAGGAACAATTTATTAAGAAAGACCTTGGGCAAGCATGGATTTTAGGGGGTCTGAATGAAAATATTGCTGAGTATAATGTACAGGGAAACAGTTTTTATAAACAAAGTGTGCTTGCATTTAATGAAGCTGTATTTAATGATATCACTGATCAACAAAATCCTATGGGTGCCCAACAGGCAACTATAAAAAACCTTGATATCCTTGAAAATAATATTGTTAAAGAAGATGATCTAAGTAGCTTTGTTCCAGAGCAGGTTTTCTCCTTCGAAGTTGGTTACAAAACAAAGTTTATTAATAAAATATTCTTCGACGCTGTATTCTATAGTAGTACCTATAAAAATTTTATTGGCCTGGTAGAGGTCATTAAGCCCAGGACCAGCCCCAACGTTGATATGTTTACCTCGGCAAACCAGGTGAATAATTCAACCCAGATGGATCAATTATATATTTATACAAATTCAAAAGAAGCTGTAAATATTCAGGGTATTTCAACCGGTTTAAAATATATTGCCCCCGTTGGAGCAATAATATCAGGTAATTTTACCTGGTCTAATATCTCCACTGCTGTCGACGACCCTATTATACCTGGATTTAATACACCTAAATATAAATTTAATATATCTATTGCTAACCGAAGGTTAGATAAACTCGAAAATAATCCCGGATTCAAAAACTTAGGTTTCAATGTGACATGGAGGTGGCAGTCAGAAGTTTACTGGCAAAGTCCATTTGGAAACGGGTGGATTGACCCGGTCAGCACATGGGATTTACAACTGTCATATCGATTTCACAAACCAGAATCGATCTTGAAATTTGGTATTACAAATTTCTTTAATGTTAGCCATACAACTTCATTTGGTGGAGCTCAGATTGGCTCATTCTATTATCTATCCTATACGGTAGAAAATATACTTAGTAATGCTAAAAAACGTAAGAAAAAGAAGTGAAATATTTAACTAAAATATTATTTGTTTTACTTGCCTTGAACTCCGCATGTAAATATGAATTTCCTGAAACCAGGATTGAATATTCTGCAGGTAGTATTGATGTTACCAGGTATGTAGGTATTGGTGATGGCTTTTCAGGTGGATTTATGGATGGTTCATTGTATTCGAATGGTCAGAATAACTCAGTAGCCTCTATTTTGGCTTCCCAAATGACTGTAATTGGGCTTCAGGACTTTCAACAGCCTGATATATCGTCAGCAAATGGTTATAACATAATTGAATCTGACGAATCAAATCAAAAAGGGAAATGGGTTTATTCTTTCCCTAACATGACCCAATCAGAACCTGACCGGATCCTTACTGAGGGTGAGTATCCAACAACTTATTCTGGCGATTTATCCTTACCTGGGAATTTTGCTGTTCCCTTTGCAAGAAGTTTTGAGCTTGATGATCCTGCCCTCTCTGCAAATATATATTATGATCGCTTTGCCAGCGATCCTGGGAATTCCAGTATTTTAACAGATATTCTGATAGAAAATCCATCATTCTTCACTCTTTGGATTGGTATGAATGACTTTCTCGGATATGCTACTCAGGGGGGCACAGGAAATCCTGATCCACCAGGTGATCCATCATTAATTGAAGAAAAAGATCTGACTCCGGTGGCTTTATTTCAAACTAAAATCAGCTCGTTTTTGTCGGAATTATTGGAGGAACCCAATCGCAAGGGAGCTATACTTCAACTTCCGATGTTTGATGATTTGCCTTTCTTTTATACTTACCCCTACGATTTTATGCTCCTCAGTGGTACTGCTCTGGGATTTGCACAATCATATTACAGTAGCTTCAATCAGGCAGTATCTGCTCACAATGTCCAATATCCTGATGAGAAAAGGCCTTTTATTCCTTTTAATGACAATGGTAGTACACTTTACCCCCAACCTCTCGTGATTGTAGATGATTCCTTATCCGATGCTTACTACCCGGATGGGATTACTCCCCTACCCAAACTAAGGCAGTTGAATGAGGATGAAATGATTTTGCTCTCGTTTCCCTTGGATAAGATGGAATTTGGATATGGATCAGTCGATCCGGTGACCCAGGAATACTATTTAAAGGATTCGCAAATTAATGAAATCCGAGCCAGGATAGAGGCTTTTAATGAAGTTCTGGAGCAGGAAGTAAATAAATATCCAGGACGATTGATTTTTGTCCCTGTTTCAGAGCTAATACATGAGATTGCGGAAACTGGTAAGATAGACTCCTGGGGAAGGCCAGCAAGTGATGAAGTGTTAAGTTATAATGGATTGCCTTTAGAAGGAACATTGGGATTGAATAGTATTTTCTCCCTCGATGGGCTTCATTTTAATCCTCGTGGAAATGCCTTGCTGGTCAACCAAATTTTGAAAGCTATAAATGAGGGATTTGGTAGTAACCTACCCCTGGTTGATGTAAACTCCTATCTTGGAAATACCATAAGTGGTAATTAAGTATGATCAGTTTGATTTCGCAGCTATGGTGCTTTTTTCTATAACACTTTCAATGGCATCGGGCTTATACCCGATGCTCCTTAAATTTCGCCCCTTTGGGGCTCATGCCCGGTTTATCATTCAATTCCTATATGGCGCACCGATGGCGCTTAAATTCTGCAATCCCATGAAAGCATCGGGCTAACGCCCAATGCTTTTAATATATCGCCCCTTTGGGGCTAAAGGCATTTACTACAGATACTAGTAAATTCCAAAAAAAAAGAGAAGGATTGCTCCTTCTCTCCCTTTTATATAGATATAATCTTATCTAGTTCTGATCGATTTCAATCTGACTTTGCCTGTTGGCTCCAGCATCATCTGACCAGTCAAGACCATAAGAGATACTCATATGAGGTGAGGCACCACATCCGTTCCAGTTACCACCAACAACCTGCCAGTAGTCATACGGACCGGGTAAGGTTTGTCCCCAGTATACACCAGTACCTGAAATAGATCCATCAAGGGCTCCAATTGTTAGGTGAATATCACCTTCATTTCCAAAACCAGCCTGGAAACTTTCACCCCAACCGGTAAATACCTGGGATAAAAATGCAGGAATTCCACCTGAAGCTTTAGCAATAATCACATCACCTGTTCCTTTTTCAAAAGAAACAGTAAATGGATCAATTTCGCTATCACCCGTTTCAGTACCTGTCCATGATGCAGAAACAAAATCATCAATTGTCATAGGGCAGAATGCGTCCAGTGTTACTTCTAAGGTATCCGGATCTGATTTCACACCGGCATGTGTAGTTTCAACGACGGTTAATAATGCCATTGTATCAGCACTAGCCTGGTTCCAGGTAATGCTAACTTTGAAATTGAATGTAGGATCAATCACAATGTCTGCACCCCAATTGTGAGCTGTAAACTCATAGGTGGAACCACCTCTGCCGGCTACACTATAATTTGAAGCAACCTGGCCAGAGGCAGAAACCAATTTAGGTCCTGCAAAATTCATAATTTTCGGTTGAACTTTGGACCAATCATAGCTTTCCTGAGACTTAACAATGTCTGACTTGGTACAGGCATAAAAAAGAAAGGCTCCAGCTACAAATAATCCGAATATGCTTAATATTCTATATTTCATGTTTTTAAATTTTTAATTAATAGCATTGAACATTAATATTTCAAAATTTTCAAAAACCGGGATGCACCTGAGTACATCCGGTTATGATAATTTTAGCTCGGAGGCGATGTTAAGCCATCTTTGCCTGTCCAGCTTCCGTCTGAAATATTCTGACCATCTGGAGGGCCGGATATGGTATACCACTCAGCACCAATAATCTCCAATTCAGCAGCAGGTACAGGAAAATGTAAAATTGTACCGCGTTGAAGATTATCTCTTCTTCTCATATCGAAAAATCCTGTGCCACCTTGAGTCAGCATAAGTTCTACCGCTCTTTCGTAAAAAACCAGTTCAAGGGCATCGCTCGCGCCAGCTGGAGCTACATCAGGTAAAAGACCTCTAACTTTTCTGGCACCAGAAACATCATTTAAAATCGCAGTTGCACCAGCAACATTTCCTGTCCGAGCCATGGCTTCAGCTTTCAGCATTTCATTTTCCCAGGCACGCATCTGAGGTGCAGGTCCCTGCCAGGTAACCAACCAGTCGTCGTAACGGGCATACCTGTAATTTGAGAAATGGTAGTAACCCCTAGTAGGATTAAATGCCTGAGTTTCAAGAAATTCAAAATCAGCAATACGGGCGTCATCTGGAGTAGCCGGTCCTGGATTATCTCCACTAATGGTATTCCAGCTTACATTGTCATCTGGCCAGCGTGAAGGATAATTTTCTTGCATCAGGTTTAAAATCCGGTGATCTACTCTTACCCAACCTGGGTAAACACCATAACCTTTATAGTTATCAATCCAGGTATTATCATCCATAACAGGTGCATATTCCCAATTGATTCCGGCATTTGCATAAGCCAAAACCTTTGTCCAATCTACCGCCTCATTATCTGCTTTGTTCCTTGCAGTATATGCCAGTATTCTGGCTGCAAAGCTACTGGCCAATTGCCTCAACTCATCACTTGTGAGATTGTATCCACGAATAAAACCATCAGGCAGTACAAAAGGAACTGTACCATCAATAGTTGAAATAGCTTTATCAAGATAACCAATGGCCGCTGCAGAAACCTGCTGGTATGGTACAAATTCCAGAGTAGAAAGGTCTGTTGTTTCATCAATGATATTGGCTTTATCAAAAACAAGGCCTAAATATCCATGAACCACTCCCTGCATGAAATAGCACCAGGCCGCAATCATATCCGTTTCAGCCTGAGTATTAATAATAGTTCCCTCTGCAATCATTCCTAATACATCGTTTACTGAATAATTTGATGCATAGGAGCTGTTCCAAAAATCTCTGTTTGCCTGTGCATTGGAGTAGGTTATGTTATTATTCCACCCTACTCTGGGTTCAGAGGAAAGATCTCTCATGGCAACATTACCCCAGGAGCAGGTATTCTCGTCAGCCATAGTACACATAGCCAGAGCGGGTCCACTATATTCCTGAATAGCATTTGACCAGGTTCTCATAGCACCACCAGCCAGACCTACCAGGTCACCAGGTGTTGCTAACACACGTTCGGTATCGGGTTCGTTCAGGTTTTTTACATCCAGGCCTTCACAGCCAAATGATGCTATTGCAAGAGTGAACACCAAGAAATATTTAACAAAATTTGTTTTCATATTTTTCATGTTTTTAAATTACAAATAGTTAAAACTTAATTTCAACAGAACCTGAGAAGGTCCTGAAATTAGGATAACTGAAATCATCCCAGGCCTGGATGGTACTGTCACCAGAACCTTCAGTTGATCCTATTTCAGGATCATACCCCGAATAATTTGTCCAGGTAATCAGGTTCCTTCCAATAACACCCACACGCAAATACTTAAGGAACTTTTTATTCAGGTTTAATGTATAATACACTGAAAGTTCTCTCAGTTTAACATAGGTTCCATCTTCCGCAAAGTGAGAAGAAGGACTGGCTACGTTATAGATTGACTGGTAGTAATCATAGGTTTTCTTTTTATGATCAGGCACGCCAAACATATCCATTTCTGCGCCAATATTATCCCTGAACATCCATTGATTCGTTAAGTTATAGATATCTCCTCCCTGTTTCCAGTCAACCAGGGCGTAGATTGTAAATCCACCAATAGTTAAATTATTCGCAAAGCCCAATCTAAAATCAGGGTTGGCATCACCAATTTGCTGGTTCAATGCATTGCCATCATCATCCGTCTGAACAATTACTTTTTCGTTCTGTGTACCCTCGGTACCTGCAGGTATAACGTAACCATCGCTATTTATGGTATACATATCAATGGTTTCCTCTGATCCGGTTCTTTGTAACTGATCGGCCATATCATCCAAAGAGCGTAGAAATCTCTCACCAAATAGCGTTCCAAATACAAAGCCTTCGGCAATGTAATAAGCACCAGGCGAACCTGCATTTCCTCTTGCACCCATTGTAAATGGAGCCACATTCAGTTTCGTTACCGTCTGGCGAATTCTGTCAAATGTAACATTCACATTCCAGTTAACCAACCGTGAAGAAACGATCCGTGCACCCAATGTTGCTTCAAATACATCAGAAGATAAAGTACCCATATTCTGCCACTGGTATGAAAATCCAGCACTGGCTGGCAGTGGAACCGGATAATGCTGATCTTCAGCATCGGTATGTGAATATACAAATTCGAAATTAAACCTTTTCAGGAAATCAACATCCAAACCAACTTCCGTTTCAATGATCTTCGATGGCTTTATATCAGCGTTACCCAGGGTGTTTTTTGAAACATTACCCCCTGAAACATTATAGGTTTCGTATTGTGCATTCCAGGGTGGACGAATACCAGAAGTACCATGAGCTGCACGAATTTTTAATTCATCTATGCCTGGTATGTCAATATCTTCGGAAATTCTCCAGGCACCAGATACCCTGTAATAAGGATGCCATCTTTGATTGGCTCCAAACTGGGAAGCACCATCGTACCTATATAGTACAGAAGCAATATACTTGGCTTTATAGTCTACATCAGCAATACCAAATATATTATAAGCTACTGTCTGTCCGGTATAGGAACCATTGAAGGCTTTATCCTGGTCAATAGCACCAAAATCAGGTACACCACGAACCTTAAAGTCAGATGAACCGGTATTAAATCCGCTCCATTCATCGTTCTCATAACGGAAACTAGCTTTAAACTTGGTTGTAAAATCACCCCACTGTTTATTCACATTGGCTGTAAATTGTGCAGCCTGAGATAGCTCTTCAGCAAAACTCTTACTCATATAACCCAAAGTACCCTGTGGATAGGATCCCCTTGTCAGGTAGCCATAAGGCTCGTAATAACTACCTGGGTTGTTTTGCTTTTCAAAACTATAGGTTCCATCCAGAATCAACCAGCTTACTGGGGCGTACTTAAAACTGTAGGCACCCATAAACCTGTTTCGATAACTGTGATTATCAGTATTAGAAACTTTATACAGCGGATTATCTGTAGTACCAAACTGGTCAACCAATAAGTAATAAGGAGTACCATCTGCATTATTCATGTACAGATTCATATCTGGTGTCAAATGCAAAAGAGAAAAGAAATCCAGATTACTGTTATCCGTATCTGTCTGCAAATATAGATTGCTCAATGAAACAGAGAATTTGTCGGAAAAATTATGATCGACATTAAATCGGAAATTCTGACGCTTATACCCATCTACATTGTAAATAATACCCTGCTGATGTGAATTTTCATAGGAGATACTAAAGTTTGTATTTTCCATTCTACTGGCCACATTTGCATATAAAGTATAATAGTTACCACCTGAGAAGAAATCCTGCAAGTGATCGGTATATCTACCAAAGGGATTGTCCATATAGTGATCATCATCACTAATCAAACCTCCACCGAGGATAATACCCAGACTGTCTGGATTGGTTTGACCTGGATCATCTCCATAAGAAGTAACACCCTCATATTTAGTATAACGGGTTTCACTTGCCCAGTCGTCTTTCAGTTTGTTTGGGTGATGCTTTGCCATCGGCATATCCTTTGCCAACTGTGACATTCCATATTCTCCACGAAGGGTTACCGTGGTTTGACCTTTTGCCAGGCCTTTACCACGTTTTGTGGCAATTACAATAACACCATTACCGGCTTTTGAACCAAAAAGCGCAGATGCAGCTGCACCTTTTACAACTTCCATAGATTCAATATCGTCCACATTAATGTCGGCCAGTGTTCCTTCAATCTGAACACCATCAACAATAATCAGTGGATAGGAGCTACCACGAATGGCTGTAGCACCTCTCAGCCTGATATTGGCGGCACTTCCAGGATTACCAGTGGCCTGTACCACGGTTACACCAGCCAGCTTACCCTGCAATGCACTTGCAGCAGAAGTAGCCGGAGCTTCTTTTAAGGCTTCTTCGCTTACTTTGGAAACCGATATAGATAATTTTTTACGCGGTGTACCAGAAGCTACACCGGAAACGATTACTTCATCCAGATTGTACTCGTCTGGTTCCATAAGGACATCAATAACTGAACGGCCATCAATACTTAATAGCTGTGTTTTCAAGCCAATAAAACTGAATTCAAGCCTTGCAGCACTGGTTGGGGCTGATAGGACGTAATTTCCATCCACATCGGTTACTGTACCCATTGTAGTTCCCTGAACAACAATACTGGCACCCGGAACCGGCAGCCCATCCTCAGAACTGGTAATGGTACCAGTAATTTGCTGGGTTTGTGCTTGCACGACATAAAGGCCGAGAAACATTAGAATCGTAAATATAACTGAAATTTT
>JASJGS010000226.1:0-6101 GCA_033791445.1 Bacteroidales bacterium
AGATATTGAAGTAGATACATCAACATTAGATGATAAGGTATTATTTAAATCTGATGGAATGCCTACCTATCACCTGGCAAATATTGTGGATGATCATCTGATGGAGATTTCCCATGTCATCAGGGGGGAGGAATGGCTCCCCTCACTTCCATTACACCTGCTACTATATCGTGCATTTGCTTGGAAATCACCAGAGTTTGCTCACATGCCTTTGACTTTAAAACCCGATGGCAAAGGGAAATTGAGTAAGAGGGATGGAGACCGGCTGGGATTTCCTGTGTTTCCGCTGGAATGGACTAATCCTGAAACTGGTGAAACATCCATGGGATATCGTGAGGAAGGATACTTTCCGGAAGCTTTTGTAAATATTATTGCCTTATTAGGCTGGAACCCAGGGACAACTCAGGAGCTTTTTTCGATAGATGAGTTGATAGAAGCTTTTTCCCTGGATAGAGTGGTGAAAGCCGGTTCACGATTCGACCCTGAAAAAGCACGCTGGTTTAACCAGCAATATCTCAGAATGAAGAGTGATGAAGAGCTTGCAGAATTATTTATACCTTTTCTGAATGAAAATGGAGTTCAGTCAGACCCGGATTATATTTCAAAAGTATGTGGTCTTGTGAAAGAACGAGTAAGTTTCGTGAAAGAACTCTGGGATCAAAGCTGGTTCTTCTTTAAAGCACCAGAGAGCTATGATGCTAAAGTTGTGAAGAAAAGCTGGAAAGAAATGACTCCGGGAATAATGTTAGAATTAATTGGAGTATTGAGAGATATCGGGGCCTTTTCATCTGAGAATACTGAGAAAGTAGTAAAACAATGGGCCACCGATAAAGCTTATGGATTAGGACAAGTGTTAAGCCCCTTACGTTTAACGCTTGTTGGGGGTCCTATTGGGCCACACATATTTGATATTATTTCCCTTCTTGGGAAAGAGGAAACCATTCGAAGAATGGAAGTTGCTATTTTAGAAATTGCAAAAAATCAACAGCAGGCAACATAATGCATTGTTAAGCCTGTGCTTAAAAGTGAATAATAGGTTTCGCAATTCTGAAATTATATTTCTTTTACCAGGTCAAGATATTCAACATAGGGAATTGCAGGTAGACTTTGGGCTGAGAAAGCACCATTGGCCTGGCTAATAATTGACACTTTTGCGGCTGATTTTTCATCGGGTGCCTCATAAATATCCAAGAAGTCAAATTGCCCAAGTAAGGCATAGTGAGCTAAAAACTTTACATCCGGACATTTTGCTTTAACCTGTTCAAGCCAGCTTCTTCCTATTTCAGCCCTGTCTTTCATTTGACTGGCCAGATCAGGAGATAGTTTTGTCAATAAAATAAAAGTTGCCATATTTCCTCCTTTGCTAAAAGTTAATAATTTGATTGAATGTAGTAAGTTACGATATTTTTAAGAAAATAACAATGAGGAAAAAGCAAAAGGCGATGAATTTCATCGCCTTTTTACCAATCACATATTATCTATTCAATTATTATGCAATTTCAATCATTCTTGATGGTTGTACTTTAGCTTCTTCCCTTTTTGGAATATTTACATAAAGTATTCCATCAACATATTTGGCAGCTATTTTTGAACTATCCACTTTGTTTTCAGGAAGCTGGAAGCTACGGGTAAAGGAATTATACTTGAATTCCCTTCGAGAGTAATCATTCTCTTTTACTTCGTGGTTTTCTTCCTGCTCTGAAGAAATTGTTAGTGTGTTGTTGTCCAGTTCAATTTTAAAATCTTCTTTCTTCATTCCTGGAGCAGCAACTTCAAGTGCATATGCATCATTGTTCTCGCTTGTATTTACAGCTGGAAGAGTTCCGGTACTTTTATTTGAATTTCTTTCTTCCATTAAATTTCCTCTTAAAAACTCATCAAATACAGATGGCATTTCAGGAAACGTTCTATTTGTTCTCATTAAAGTTCTCATTTTTTTGTCCTCCATTAATTATTTAAATTTTACTTCTTTTTTTGTTAATGTTGTTACGATGGATTACAATCAAATGATATACCAAATGCCTTGTAGTGTCAATATGGCATTGCAACCTACTTATAGATGACAATATGACGCTTAGAGTTGATTTTATTGCAGATAAATCTATAGTTCCGCCCTTTTATTAAAGCTAGCTTCAATTCTACAAGGAAAAGAAGATTATTAATCTTCAATAGTTAAGGAAACCTGAAATCCTTTAATATCAAAAACCGGCATCCCGGGTGTTTCTGTTCCTTTTACCCCTTCATATTCCAGGTTTGAGTTTTCTTCTATTTTTATTCTGGTTGTAAAAGCATCTTCATTGAAAGTCAGATTTGGATATTTTATATTGGCTTTTAGCTTATAGGAAAGCTGATCAGATACTCCCAGTGTAATTTTCCCGTACTTTGCATTAAACTTAATTCCTTTAAAGTCAGGGCCAGTTTTGGAGATCACGAATTTATCATTATACCCTTCTATTACATCCAATGATTCTCCTAACTCCCCAATTCGAAAAGACCCATATTTTGAGCTTGAGATATTCAGATTCTTAAGGTTATTGATTTTGAATCCGTCGTTATACGATGAGGATAAAGTACAGTTCAGGCCATTCATGAACTCAAATTTTGAATATTTAGAGGTAATTTTAATATCCTCTAAATCATCAATGATTACTGTACAATTGTAGCTGTCAGTACTAAACAATCCTGATTTTGTAGCTTGGAAGCTCGAATATTTTGCATTGAAAGATACATTGCCTGTTGTTTCAAATATGAATTTATCATTATAACTTTCAATATTCATATCCAAAGCATTTTTGGCAAAGACTTTTGAGTATTTTGCATCGAGTTTGAGGCTACCTAAGTCTTCCATTTCAATATCAGTATTGTACAATTCGGCGGTAACATTCTTCACGTTCCCAAATTCAAGCGAGCAATATTTCGCTGTTATTGTTAAATTTCCGTCTACATTTCCCCCGTATAGTTTATCATTGTATAGTTCCAGGTCCAGTCTCCCAAGGATATCGGCTAGTTCTATGTTGGAATATTTTGAAATCAGTTCCAGGTTTGTACCTGCTGGAATTTTTAGCTCCCCAGAAACTTTAAATTCCGTAAGTGTAATGTTATCCCCACCTTTTAAACTCAGCTTTGTTCTATTCATTCTGGATGTTCTCTGACTCCAGAACTTATTGTCTATATCCACATGATTTGTGGAGTTGTGAAATGTTAAATTTTCCAGATACTGGTTTAACTCTCTTACATCCTCCTCGCTTGAACCTACTGCTGTAATTTGTAAGGTATATTGTACCGTTGATTGATCCCAGGTTTGAATATCGATATCACAATCGTAATTATTGAATGAAAGATTTACATCTTTTGATACCTCGTATTTCCAGTTGTAGGATTTTTGTAAAGTTTTTCCCTGACAGACACCTACCTTTGGTAGAGCAATAATTAACCCGACCAGTATTATTTTATAAATAGTTGTTGATATTGTTTTCATGGCTTTCTGGTTTATTGGTTTCTAAAATGATGAGTTCCAGTATTTGAATTTTTTTTTCGTAGGTATCGAAAATTGTATTTATAATTTTTTCATTGTATCCAATCTCATTCAGGTCATCCATAACCTGGTCATAAATTGTATCCAGCCTCTGAATCTCTTCGAACAACTCCATTATCACGATATTTTCTGATAGGCTTGAAGATTGAACTTCACTTTCTTTTAGTTTAATGAGTGTTATATATTCTTTTTCCTGTTGCCCCAGGGAGTTGTCAATTTCTGCCAGGGTTATTCTTTTTGTAAAATGCTTTTCAGCAATATCATAGACCACGTAGCTCAGGCTAAAAATCAATAGAATAATGGCGGCTATATTTCTGAATTTCACAATCAGTTTTTTCCGTTTTTCCGGGCGATGAATAAATTTCTGGGATTGAAGGTCATTCCGTATTCCTTCCCAGATAATTTCATCATCCGGTTTCTCAACATCCAGGAGGTTTCTTTTCTTATGGAGATAATTTTCCAGATTAGTTGACATATATCTTATTCTTTAATTTACTATTTAATAATCCCAATGCTCTTTTGTATTGAGTTCTACAGGTTGATTCTGAAATACTCAACATTTCTGATATTTCCCTATGCTTGTATCCTTCCAGCGAATGCAATACAAGAACAGTCCTGGCACCTTCAGGCAATTCTTTAATAGCATTGTGAATCAGGGCAGGAGATGCACTTTTCTCAATTTCTTGACTTGCGGCCATCTCTTCAGCTGGAAAATCATCTACATCCTCAAAGTAGATCTTGTTCTTTCTAAGAAATGAAATGCAGTTATTTATCACGATCCGTTTTAACCAGGTTCCGAAAGAAGCATCAGACTTTAGATCGACTAACTTATTAAAGGCTGTAATGAACGATTCTTGTAAAATATCTTCAGCATCCATTTTATTATTCAAAAATCGTATGGCAATGTTATACATGGAGGTCGAATATTGTTTGTACAATAAAAACTGGGCCTTGATATCGCCTTGCTTACACCTTTCAATGAGTGGATTATTTATTTCAAGAGTTTGCTTCATAGCCCTTTCGACATATAGACGCGATATTGTTAAAATAGTTGGAACATTATTTCATTATTTTTTGAATCATCACTTCTATTTAAATGAAATAAGTAATTGAATGTACGAAACATTTCTCAGGGGATAAAATTCCCATGTTCATGGGATGTAGATTCTTAATAATCAAGCATAACTTTAAATCTATAATCAAGCTGTATTCTATATCAGATGTATCAGTTGATTTTTTAGGATTGAAATCGATAAATAGTAAGGTAATTTATATTCACTTAAGATCATACATCATGAAAAAATTAATTACAATTCTTTTGGCACTATTCATATTTGTGTTATTGCCTTCTGAAGGAACTTTTGCTCAGGTGAAGAATCCTGTTAAGAAAACAGAGAAAGAAGCTGAAAAGCGTGCAAATAAAAACGTTGATAAGGGGATTAACAAAGGTTTTGATGAATTAGAAAAAGGTATAGGCGGCTTATTCAAGAAAAACAAAAAGAAAAAGACCACCACTAACCCGAATGAACAACAAGCAGAACAATCTACCGAACAAGCAGTTGATCCAGCTACATCAACGACACCCGAGGGTGAAGCCACTCCCGCTTTAAATTGGGCAAAATATGACTTTGTGCCCGGTGATAAAGTAATTTTTGAAGATAATTTATTAGGAGAAGAAAATGGGGAATTTCCTTCAAGGTGGGACCTAAAATCCGGAAATGCGGAAGTTGCAGAATATGGTAGTGACATGGTAATTATGTTGAGAGATGGCCATCCAGCTATTGTTCCATATTTTAATGATCCGCAAGACGACTATTTGCCAGATATATTTACTATTGAATTTGATTTGTATTACCCAGGTTCTGGAACTTTTGAAATTCATCTCTACGACAGGAAAAACCAAAAATCGGGAAGTCCTACCGGATATACAGATATCGAAATACCGAATTATATTGAAATGCGGATGGCTACTTTTAAAAGCAGGCTGCCAGATGAAAATATAGAAAAATCGAGATGGATGCACATAGCTATTGCTTATACAAATGGTAAGTTAAAAGCCTACATGGATGAGACTCGCTTATTAAATATACCCAGAATTGATTTTGATCCAAAAGGTTTAACCTTATACACCTATCATGCCAGTAACGAGTATTTGTACTATATAAAAAACATCAGAATTGCGGAAGGTGGAGTAAAGTACTATGACAGGATATTAAAAGATGGAAAAATTATTGCAACTGGTATACGCTTTGATACTGGCAAAGCCACACTTAAACCGGAATCTATGGGGATTATTAATGAAGTAACAGAACTCATGCAAGATCATCCTGATCTTATATTCAGTGTTGAAGGACATACAGACAGCGATGGTGATGATTCCAGCAACTTAATACTTTCAGAAGAGAGAGCTAAAACAGTTAAAAATACAATGGTAAAACTAGGTGTTTCAGCCGACCGGTTAAGTACGAAAGGATTGGGAGAATCAGTGCCGATGGACACCAACGGCACTCCTGAAGGTAAAGCCAACAACCGGCGGGTTGAATTCGTGAAGAAGTGAGTGTAAAGC
>JASJGS010000227.1:0-43596 GCA_033791445.1 Bacteroidales bacterium
ACATAAACCTGGATTTTTTCTTGAAATCCAACAGGTGTTTGATTTAAGTTAACAATACCACTTACACGAAATTTTCTTGGGTGTTCATCAGAGAATACCTCAAGATTAAATATATCCATTTTCCCATATCCTGTTTTCGTAAATAGGGAATAATATGCATAGTGACCTTCCCTGGCTGGAACATAGAATTTATCATCGTCGGGAGTATTAATTGGATAGCCCATATTTAGAGGCGTACTCCAATTGCCATCATCATATAGGGAAGAGTAAAAAATATCGTAACCTCCCATGCTAAAATGTCCCCTTGAACTAAAATATAATGTTTGACTATCGTGTGTTAAAAAGGGTGTTTCTTCATTATATTCAGTATTTATTTTTGGACCAAGGTTCATAGCTGGACCCCATGCGCCAGTGGAGTCAAGTTCAGATTTATAGATGTCTAGTCCACCGATACCTCCTTTTCGATTACTTGTAAAATACAGGGTTTTGCCATCCTTGGATTCTGTGGCGTGAGACTCCCAGTATTTTGTATTAATGTTCTCATTTAATTTTACAACTGGCGCCCAATTTCCATCTATCAATTTACTTTTATATATATTCCCATCATATTCATCATTTTTATATAAATACAATGTTTCTCCATCATAAGATAAGGAAGTTGAATATAAATCCTGATCCACAGAAAGTGCGGTTGTAAGGTTGTAAGGTGTTGTCCATTTACCCTCTACTTTTTTCGAATAAAAAATAGCATCATAGAATTGCAGCTTTTGGGTATATATTAAAGATTTTTCATCACCTGAAATAACAGGATTGTAATCTGAAAATCTCGTGTTTATTGTTCCCCCCAGGTTTACCATACTCAGAAAGAGAGGACTTTTTTCTAGTTTGATAGCATTATGGCAGGTCTGAATTTGATGTTCAACAATTTCCGGGTCATAGTCTTTTGGGTTTAGGTTGTCTTTGAAATACTGGTAGGTTTCAATGGCCTTATTTAGCATATTATTTACTCGATAGGCATCTCCCAAATAGTAAAAGGATTCAATAGGTGCCGCTACTTCTCTATAGGATCCTTCACGATATTTTAAATTAACAACTTGACTTGCTTCTTCTAAATATTTTATTGCTTTGTCTTTTTCTCCCGGTATATTTAAATAGCAGACACCTATTCGGTATTTAAAGTTGGCATTATCAGGAAAAATATTTAAGAGTTTTAGGTAAAGAGGGAGGGCTTCTGAGTATTCATCAAAAAGGAAATATGACTCTGCTTCAACAAATGTTTCTTTGAGTTCGGTTTTCTGTTGCCCTGATATAGGGAAGTTAATTATCAGGAAGTTAAAAAATAGAAAAATAGAAAAATATTTCATACGGCGTCTTCTCATACCTACGAAAATAAGATTAATGTAATATTTAGAATTTATATTACGTAATTGTTTGTGAAATGGTTACGTGAATATTGATAGTATTTAAGAAACTGATTTATTGTTTTTTTTTTTGATAATCTGGATAGTTCAAAATAAGGTTTCATAGAGTTGAACTAGTACATGAATCACTAATTAGGAGAATTTCAAAAAAACCCCTGGAAAAACCAGGCTAAAGAGAAGACTTTTTTTAAAGTGTTTGGTTAATGTCAAATTCCTCGAGGTAATCTGCCACTTTTTTAAGGAACATTCCTCCGAGTGCCCCATCTACCACTCTATGATCATAAGATAGAGAAAGGACCATTATATGACGAATTCCAATTGTGTCACCCATTTCTGTTTCTACAACTGCGGGTTTTTTTACAATGGCTCCAACACCGAGAATGGCCACTTCAGGCTGATTTATAATTGGTGTACCAGTTAGATTCTGGAAGGATCCAAAGTTTGTAATTGTAAAGGTTCCACCTGTAATATCATCAGGGCTAAGTTTATTATTTCGAGCACGGTTCGCAAGGTCATTAACAGACTTTGCTAATCCTACGAGGTTTTTCTCATCAGTATTTTTAATTACCGGAACAATCAGATTGCCTGAAGGAAGTGCAGTCGCCATGCCAATATTTATTTTTTTCTTTACAATGATACGAGTTCCATCAACAGATACATTAATCATTGGGAAATCACGGAGAGCTTTGGCGGCTGCTTCAATGAATAAGGGAGTAAAGGTTATTTTCTGGTTCTCTTTTTTTAGGAAATTATCTTTAACCTTGTTTCTCCATAATACCATATTCGTAACATCAGCCTCAATAAAAGAAGTAACATGGGGTGAGGTTTTCTTAGAGTGAACCATGTGTTCTGCTATAAGTTTTCGCAACCTGTCCATCTCAATTACTTCGTCTCCAGAACCTGGAGTTAGCTTTGGAGAAACATCTACAACTGGGAGTGTTTTTGTTTCACTAGTTCCTTCTTTAAGGGGTGTAGTTTTTGCTTGTCCCTTATTACTAATGAAGTTAAGCAGGTCAGTCTTTGTAATTCTGCCATCCTTCCCAGTACCAACAATTGTATCAATATCTTCCATAGAAACAGATTCTTCTTCAGCAATCTTCCGCACTAGTGGAGATAAAAATTTACCTGATGGAGTCCGGCTGTTAGACTGGGAAAAGCTTGCCTGATCAAGTTTCGCATGAGAGGTCTCTTCAATAATCTCAATGACTTCAGGCTCTTTTTTTTCTGAAGTAATTCTTTTTACCTCATCCAATACTTCCTGGCTGTCTTCCTGTGACTCTTCTTTATTATTTTCCAATATTAATAGGGGATCTCCAATTTTCGGGATATCTCCTTCCTTTAATAAAATCTCTACAATGGTACCTGATTCAGGTGCAGGTATTTCTGAATCGACCTTATCGGTAGCTACCTCTACTAAAGTATCATCTTCTTCAACATTGTCCCCAATATTTACCATCCATTTGGTTATTGTTGCCTCAATAATACCTTCCCCCATTCTTGGGAGTGTAATCTCTATTTTTGCCATAAAAGCCTTATTTAGTCTAAATAACAGTCAAAAGTACAAACTTTTTTAAAGATATCAATCATTTAACTTTCTTCGCGTCCTAAAATTCTAAAATTTTTCCCAATTACAGATATATCATTGTAAATTCTATAATTATTTGCATAATTCAAGTTTATCGATTCTGATGTTTCAGGTGTGTAATCTGAAGCATTAAACCCTTCCTGAGGCTTTAAAATGCCTGGCTTATTAGAGGGCAAGAATGTATTTTTCCCGTATTCACTCAAGGAGTAACCCACCCATGATCGGGAGCCTGAGAAAACTCTGTAAATGTTTCGTAGAAACCCAAGTGGATTTTTTTCAAAGAAAAAGATTAACGGATACATAATTAAAAATAGGATGGAGGCAACAATATCAAAAAGCCTTTTAATTCGTTTATTTTTCGGTGTGCTTATAACATTCAATTCAACAAAGTAGGGGTCCCCAATAGAATGTATTGTGTTGCTTCCAATTACTGAAAAACTTGATTCTGGCGCAATTTTAAATTCTACCTGACTTCTAGACATTTCAATCATCTTAGTAATAATTCCAGTGGCCGGAATATTCTTTGCACAAAAAATTATTTCATCGATTTTATTGATTAATACAATTTCCTCTAATTGATCAAATTTCCCTATATATTTGGATTTTAATTGTATCTCTGGTGGTGCTACAAAATCTATAGACTTCGGTTTGACATTTGTCTGAGATATTAAATTTGATATTCTCTCATTTTCGTTGTCTTCTCCTATAATCACGATTCTTTTGCCCGCTTTTTTATATACTTGAAAGTATCTGCTATTCAATCTATTTAAGATGATTCTAATGAGAGATGTTGACAGAATTGCCCAGGATGCTCCTACGAAAATTAGTGCTCTTGAAAATCTCAATTGTAGGGGTAATAACGCATAAATTATTAAGATTACCATTGTGCCAATTAAAATCCCGGAAAATTGTCTGAGTAGCCGATATGGTTTGTCGTATCCACCGTTTATATAACTTGAAAGGATCCAAATAATAATGTATGATGGGACCACATAGTGCAGAAACTCGTGAGGATAATGAGTACCATTAGCTAATTTCAAGCTTTCCCAAATAGGTGTAAATGTCAAGTAACCGAGATAGATTATTAGAATGTCAATTGCAGTTAATATTGCTTTTTTAATAGCTCTACTAAATATTGAAAGTGCTGCCCTGATGTATATAGCCAATCCAACAATAATGTTAAAAAAGCGGGTTTTTCTTCTTGAAAAATGTTTGTTTGCAAAGATTAGCATTGCCTTGTAAAACAATACAACATAATTCAAACTGCCTTTTTTAGTACTTTCCCCCTTGTAATGGATGATGGCAGCTTCAGGATAGTAAAAATTCTTATATCCCCCAAGGAGTATTCGGTATGAAAGGTCAATGTCTTCACCATACATAAAGAAGCTTTCATCAAGCAAACCAACTTTGTCCAAGGCCTCCTTTCTAATAAACATGTATGCTCCAGGCAGGATATCCACCTCATGTATTTTATCAGGATTTAGATATCCAAGATTATACTCACCAAAAGTTTTAGATTTCGGGAAAAGTTTTGAAAGGCCAAACATTTTGTAAAAAGCAACCGATGGCTTTGGAAGGGATCGTTTTGATTCAGGTAGGAATACTCCTTTTCCATCAATCATTTTAACACCCAGTGCACCTGCCTCTGAATGGCTTTGCATGAAGGTAATACATTTACTGAATGTATCTTCTTCCACAACAGTATCTGGATTAAGGAGAAGGATGTATTTTCCGTTGGCTATATTAATTCCCTGGTTTACTGCTTTTGAAAAGCCAGTATTTTGATTATTTTCGATAAGGATAAATTCGGAAAATTTCTCCTTGATCATTGTTGAGGATCCATCTACCGAGTTATTGTCGATGATGATTATTTCACTTTCAATCCCCAATAATGCCCTTTTACAAGATATCAGACATTGCTCAAGAAAATACTTTACATTAAAATTAACAATAATTACAGAAAGCTCCATTAGATAAATGGGTTTAGCTAAGCCAAAGATAATACAGATTCAAGAATTTCATAAAGAAAGAGAATCGGATAAGGGTGTACGATTAAGAATCGATTTTCCAAGGGTAATTTCATCTGCATATTCCAATTCATCACCAATAGACACACCTCGTGCCAGGGTAGTAATGGTTATGGAGTATTTGCTAAATCTTTTAAAAAGGTAAAAGTTAGTTGTATCACCTTCCATGGTTGTGCTCAATGCCATGATAAGTTCTTTAACCTGCCCGACTTTAATTTTTTCTTCAAGTATAGAGATCTCCAAATCATCAGGTCCAATTCCATCCATGGGAGAAATAATTCCACCCAGCACATGGTATATTCCTCTATATTGATGTGTGTTTTCAACTGCCATAACATCCCTGATATTTTCCACAATACATATTGTTTCATGGTCTCGGGACGGATTAGCGCAGATTGAACAAATTTCTGAATCTGAGATATTATTGCAACTTGTACAATAATGAATGTTCTCCTTAAGTTGGATGAAGGTATTTCCAAAATTTTTTACTTCTTCATCCTCCTGACGTAGAAGGGCAAGAACCAGGCGTAAAGCCGTTTTTTTCCCAATCCCAGGCAAACTAGCAAATTCGTTTACTGCGCTCTCAAATAGTTTCGATGAAAATTGTTCAAATGACATTTCCTTGTTTCTAATAGGGATTCAAAAGTAATACACCTGGTACGCTTATGCAATTTTTTAATTTAAATGTTTTTATTAACCTTGTGGACCCTTTGTTTTTAATTGAATTTTATGAGTCCACTTCTGGTTTTTAGCGTTATAGCAGGTTATTTTGCCCTGCTCATTATTATTTCCTACTTTACCTCAAAAGATTCCAGTAACGAGACTTTTTTCACAGGGAATAAGCAATCTCCCTGGTTTGTAGTTGCCTTTGGCATGATTGGCGCATCTCTTTCCGGGGTAACTTTTATTTCTATTCCAGGGGAGGTGGGAGCAATCATTTCGGCAGATGAACCAACCTTTAAGGCCTTCTCTTACTTTCAACTTGTACTTGGTTATTTGTTGGGATATTTTGTTATTGCAAATGTGCTAATGCCGATGTACTATAAGCTGCAACTTGTTTCAATTTATACTTACCTGGAGAAACGCTTTGGTTTAAAAACATACAAAACAGGATCTTTATTTTTCCTGATCTCCCAAACCATGGGAGCCTCCTTGCGGTTGTTTCTAGTTGCCGGAGTATTACAAATTGCTTTTTTTGATGCCTATGGCATACCTTTTTTCGTTACTGTATTAGTCACAATTCTACTAATTTGGATTTATACTTTTCGTTCAGGTATTAAAACCATTGTTTGGACAGACACTTTGCAGACAGCTTTTATGATGCTTTCAGTAATTACTACCATAATTATTATTGGTAAAAACCTTGATCTTTCATTTGATGGGATGGTTAGTACCATTCGAGAAAGTGAATTTTCAAAGATATTCGTTTGGGACTGGAAGAGTTCGAAGTTCTTTGTGAAACAGTTTTTCTCAGGTGCATTTATTGCTATAGTAATGACAGGCCTCGATCAGAATATGATGCAAAAGAACCTAACATGTCGAAACATTAAGGAAGCTAAAAAGAACATGTATTGGTTCAGTGGAATATTAGTACCGGTTAACTTTCTGTTTCTAAGTCTTGGCCTACTGTTATATGTATATGCCAGTCAAAAGGGGATTGAGCTGCCAGGGCGATCAGATGATCTTTATCCTATTTTGGCCCTTCGGCATTTTACACCTCTGGTTGGAATCATATTTCTGCTTGGCATTACAGCTGCAGCATTTTCGAGTGCCGATTCTGCACTTACTTCCCTAACTACTGCATTTTGTATTGATTTTTTAAACATTGATAGAAAACCCGAGAAAAAGCGTAAAAAAATCCGGTTGCTTGTACATATAGGATTTTCTTTCATATTGTTTTTAGTAATTATTGTATTTAGGATAATTAATGACGACAGTGTGATTACTGCTGTTTTTAAAGTTGCAGGATATACTTATGGTCCTTTGTTGGGCCTTTATACTTTCGGGCTATTTACCAGGTATAACGTGTATGATAAATGGGTACCTGTAATTGCCATCATGGCTCCTTTTCTTAGTCATATATTGAAAGTCTATTCTGCTGATATAATTCCTGGCTATAAAATGGGCTTTGAACTGTTAATCCTGAATGGTCTAATTACCTTTATCGGCCTGATGATTATAAGAAGAAGACCTGAAAAATAGACCTTAAGTTATTTATAATCTGGAAATTAATTATCAGACACCATATAAATCTTTTTTAATATTGAGTCATACTTTTTATAAACAAATTGACGTCTCAATTTAAAAACTTGTGATAATTCTCCCGTCTCCCTTGACCATTCCTCACAAACCAATCGGAATCTTTTTATTTGCTCATGAAAAGCAAGTTCTTTGTTGATTTCATTAACTTCCTTTTGATACCTGGCAATAACCTCAGGTATTTGTACCAATGATTTGTTGTCTCGGTATTTTACTCCATGTATGGAGCACCAGTTATGAAGAAATTCAAAATTTGGGGCAATTAGAGCACTTGCAAATTTTTCATTTTCACCAACTACCATAAGCTGCTGAATAAAAAATGATTCCTTAAACTTATTTTCGACTACCTGGGGTGCAACATACTTCCCATTTGACAATTTGAATATTTCTTTTTTTCTGTCTGTAATCTTTAGATATTTTTCATTAACCATAATGCCAATATCACCCGTATGAAACCAGCCTTCTTCGTCAATAACTTCTCTGGTTAGCTCAGGCTTTTTATAGTAACCTATCATTACATTCGGACCTTTACATAGAATCTCACCATCTTCAGCAATTTTAACTTCCACACCTTCAATTATTGGGCCAACAGTTCCTATTACAATTTCATCAGTTACTAAATTATTCACAGCTATTACTGGCGAGGTCTCAGTTAATCCATATCCCTCCAAAACTTTAATCCCAGCTGCCCAAAATATAGTTGCGAGCCTGGGTTGTAGAGCGGCTCCACCTGATACAATAACATTAACATTTCCACCAAGGGCATCCCTCCATTTGGTGAAGATAAGTTTATCTGCAATTTTAAGTCTTAGCTTATAAAACCATGAATTTTGGCCATGTAATTCGAATTTATGTCCAAGATTCACGGCCCAGAAAAAGATTTGTTTTTTTATTCCCTTTAAATCTTTTCCTTTTCCAATAATACGATCATATACTGTCTCAAGTAGTCGAGGCACAGTAGAGAATAATTCAGGCCTTATGTCTTTCAGATCATTTACTATGGTTCCCATATTTTCTGCATAGTAAATACTCACACCCTTATACTGAAAATGATAATTAAGCATTCTTTCATAAATATGACATAGTGGGAGGAAGCTCAAGCATTTTGACTCCGGACCATTTGGATGTACAGGTGCCGTGGCTTTAGCATTGCTGACAAGGTTCGAATGATTTAACATTACTCCTTTTGGGAATCCGGTTGTGCCTGAAGTATAGATAAGTGTAACAAGGTCTTCCGGTTTTATATTGTCTTTAATAGCAATGAGTTCTGCTTTGAATTTATCAGTGTTTTTTTTACCCAGATCGACAACTTCAATCCAATTTTTCACCCCTTCAACTTCATTTAAAGTAAATGTTTGCTCAATAGAATCAGCTTTATTAATTATGGGTTTAAGCTTTTCATATAAGAAGTTATCAGAAATAAAAATCAACCGAGGTTCTGCATCTTTTAAAATATACTCATATTCATCAGAAGATATAGTAGGGTATATAGGAACATGGATCATTCCCGCCTGGCTTATACCCATGTCAATAAAATTCCATTCGGGCCTATTATTGGAAACAAGTGCAACTTTATCTCCTGGCTTTAGTCCCAGGGCTAATAGGCCATAGCTGAAGTTCATTGCCAATTCTTTTGCTTCATTGTTACTGTAAGTGACCCATTTCCTATCAACTTTTCCTGCAAACGCAATTTCCTTATTATATTTTTCTAATGACCAGTCCAGAAGATCAAATGTGCGTTTAAATTCCATGAGGTAAATTTTTAAGGTTTCTCAAATATATTAAAATCTGAGATTTTTCGACTAAAGAATTAATTGGTTAAATGGAAATCTGATTAAAAATCCTAAGGTGTTTTAATATAGATTGTTACGAAAGTTGATATTTGCTTTATTTTTCGACTACTGTCAATTCGAGTGTTTGTATTGGAACTATTTTATGCCAAAGTAATAATTAATTGTGTTTTTACTCTTCATAAAAGATTTCAATAATATGCTGGTACTTATCGTGGATAAAAAAACGACGCAATTTCAAACTTTGTGAGAGCTCACCACTTTGAATAGACCAAACATCAGATACTAAATGAAACTTCTTTATCTGCTCATGCTTGCTAAAATTATTATTTAAGTCATTGATTTCCATCTGGAATATGTTTTTAACCTCCAATTGGTTGACTAATTTTTGCCAGTTTAGATTTTGTAAATCTGTACTTGACTGTATTCTTATTAAGAGATATTCAAAGTCAGGTTGAATTAGTGCACTAACAAATTTTCTACTTTCTCCTAAAACCACAATTTGTTCAATTAGTTGTGATTCTCTGAACATGCTTTCAATTGCTTGGGGAGCTACATATTTCCCATAAGAAGTTTTAAAGATTGACTTTTTCCTACCTTTAATATATAGGAAGTTGTCTGATGAGATTTTTCCAATATCACCGGTATGAAACCAACCTTCCATATCGATTGATTTACTGGTTTCCTCCTTATCTTGATAGTAACCCAGCATAATATTTGGTCCTTTACACAAAATCTCACCATCTTCAGCAATCTTTATTGAAACATCGGGGATTGCAGGGCCAATGGACCCAATTCTTTTTTTATTTTCCCGGAAGGTATTCAATGTAACAAGAGGGGAGGTTTCTGTTAAACCGTAACCCTGGTATACAGGAAGTTTTGCAGTCCAGAAAAACCGCTCTATATTGGGATTTAACTTTGCACCACCACAACCAATAAATTTAATCTGGCCGCCTAATTTATTTCTAAGTTTTCGAAACACAAAAAAATCCGCAATTCCCCTTTTAATTGTAAACAAGGAAGAGTCCTTATGATTAACCGGGTATTCATTAATTAATTTGTTTGAAAATTTAAATATTTCCCTTTTAACAAGACCTAATTCTTTTCCCTGGTCAAGATATAAGTTCCGAATTTTTTCGAGCACCCTTGGAACTGCGCAGAAACCTTCTGGTTTTATCTCTTGCATGTTCTCCAATATTTTCGGAACACTTTCGGCATAGAAAATACGACAGCCAGAATATTGAAATTGATAGTTAGAGGTTCTCTCGTAAATATGACTCAGTGGAAGGAAACTTATTGCTTTATCTTTATAAGTCAATGGTTGTAAGTAAGACGCTGATATTAAATTGCTAACAAGGTTAGTGTGACTCAGTAAGACACCTTTGGGTTGCCCTGTTGTTCCAGAAGTGTAGAGGAGAGTAACAGGGTCACTATCCTGGATTTCCAGCTTTGCGTCCTCTAAATTCTGTTGGGTTTTACTATAAAGTTCCTTGCCATATTTTATTATCTGACTCCAGGGAGTTATCCCATCAATTCTTTCAAAACTAAATACTTGTTTAATAGATGAAGAATTCTCAAGGGCCAATAAGACATCCTTATATGTTTTATCGTCCGAAACAAATACGTATTTGGCTTGTATTTGATCGAGTATGTATTTTAGTTCGCTCCCGCTAATGGATAAATGAATGGGCACATGTATTATACCAAGCATACTCATTCCAATATCTACGAAATTCCATTCCGGAGAATTATTTGTGAATGTGGCGATTCTGTCTCCCTTTGTTAAACCCAGAGACATAAAATAGGCTGCCACAAAATTAGAATACTCATAATATTCTTTCGTGGAGTAGCTGATCCATTTACCATTTTTTTTAATCGAAAATATATCCTTCAATGGATAGTTCTCCAAACAATATTTTGGTATTTCGAAAATTTTTGAAATCATTGGTCAAAGCCTAATTCTATTCTTCTAAAGATATTAATAATGAAACAATCAATAAAATTAAATGCGAATATATTCATATTCAATAATATTGGAATCCCTTAAATGATAAGTAATTGGAGTTTTACTACTAAGAAACCTTGTCGAGGAAGATAGTTTTTGCCTGATTTAGGGCTTTCTCAATTCCATCAGGATTTCTGCCACCGGCTGTGGCCAGGAAGGGCTGACCACCGCCACCACCATGAATTTCGCGGGAAATGCTTCTGATTATTTCACTGGCATTTAGCTCTTTGTCCATAACCAAATTATCAGATAGAATTATGACCAGATGTGCCTTTCCATTTATGTTAGAACCCAGAGCACAGTATAGGTTTTTCACTTCCGTTCTTAACTGAAAAGCAAGATCTTTTAATTCATCGGGAGAGGAGACAGGTACTTTTTCGATGATATAAGAGAAATCGTTTATCGTCTTAATTTTGGCATTAAGAAGGCTTTTCTTCAAATATTTTAGCTGTGCTTTATTATGATTTTCCAGACTGATTCTTAGTTTCTGGTTCTCCTCTGAAAGGTCTAAAACAGCCTTTTCAATATTTTTTGGGCCCTTTAAGATTCTACTTATGTTATTTAGCTGCCTTTGTTGTAATAAAACTAAGTTCTCTACAGCAGAACCAGTTATGGCTTCAATTCTTCTTATTCCTGCAGCGATGGAAGATTCTGAGATAATTTTCAATAAACCAATCTGACCTGTAGATTTTACATGAGTTCCACCACAAAGTTCAATTGAATTACCAAATTTAATGACCCGAACATCATTCCCGTATTTTTCGCCGAATAATGCAAGGGCTCCCATATCTATAGCTTCGGGTAGGGCGATTGATCTGAATTCTTCAAGTGAATAGTTTGCACGGATATCTGAGTTTACCAGTTTTTCAATTTCCTCAATCTGTTCTTCGCTGAGTTTTTCAAAATGACTGAAGTCAAACCTCAAGTATTCATTGTTTACCAAAGATCCTTTTTGCTCAACATGTGAACCCAAAATATCCCGAAGTGCCTTATGCAGGAGATGTGTAGCGGAATGGTTATTTTCAGTATCTCTTCTCTTATTCAATTTTACTTTAGCCTTAAAAACTTTTCCAGGCTGTAATGGTAACTTTTTTGAAATATGGATTATTAGCTCATTTTCTTTTTGGGTGTCAATAATTTCGATTGTTTCATCAGAAGATTCTATTATTCCTGTATCACCAACCTGACCGCCACTTTCAGCATAAAATGGAGTATTGTTAAAAACAAGATGATAATAATTTTTACCTTGCTTATTTACTTTTCTGTATTTAACAATTTTGATCTTAGATTCAATATGGTCGTATCCCACAAAATCCTCTTTATTATTCGCTTTCTGAAGCTCAACCCAATCTTCTGTATCCAGCACTGCAGCATTTCGAGAACGAGATTTTTGGATCTCCATATTTTCTGCAAATTCCTTTTTATCTACCTCTAAGCCAGATTCTTGTAGAATAAGTTCAGTTAAGTCAATTGGAAATCCGTAGGTGTCATACAGTATGAATGCTGCTTCACCACTGACCATTGTTCTTTTTCCATCTATTGTTTTTGTTATAAGGTTTTCTAGCAGTTTTATTCCAGTGGCTAGAGTTTTTAGAAAAGTATCTTCTTCCTCTTGAATAACTTTTGAAATAAGATTTGATTGAGCCTTCAGTTCAGGAAATGTTTCACCAAGATTGTCAGATAAAATGGGAACAAGTTTATAAATGAAGGCTTGGTCCTGACCTAGAAAGGAGTACCCATATCTAATGGCTCTACGAAGAATTCGCCGAATCACATAACCAGCCTTGTTGTTAGAAGGAAGTTGTGCATCAGCGATTGAAAACGCAACAGCTCTCAGATGATCAGAAATAACCCGCATGGCAATATCCTCTTCTTCGTTAACACCATAAGTTTTTCCTGATAGCTTCGCAACTTCCTGAATTATAGGCTGGAAAACATCGGTATCATAATTTGAGGTTTTCCCCTGAACTACCATGCAAAGTCTTTCAAATCCCATGCCTGTATCAATATGTTTTTCAGTGAGTAATTCTAGTTTGCCAGATGATAGTCGGTTGTAATGAATAAAAACAAGATTCCATATTTCAATTACCAGAGGGTGGTCTTTATTTACCAGGTCCTGACCCTGAATTTCTTTTCTATCCTCCTCTGATCTCAGGTCAATGTGAATCTCAGAACAGGGACCACAAGGACCAGTGTCTCCCATCTCCCAGAAATTATCCTTCTTGGAACCATTAAGGATTTGGTCTGGCTTTAACAGTGAATTCCAGTATTCTGCGGATTCATTATCTCTTGATAAATCATCGGCTTCATATCCTTCGAAAACAGTTGCATAAAGTCTGTTCTTTGGAATTCCGAGTACTTCAACCAGGAATTCAAAAGCCCACTCAATGGCTTCCTTCTTAAAATAATCTCCAAATGACCAGTTTCCAAGCATCTCAAACATGGTGTGGTGGTAGGTGTCATGTCCAACCTCCTCAAGGTCATTATGTTTGCCAGAAACGCGGAGGCATTTTTGGGTATTGGCAACACGATTTTTTGCAGGCTGACTGTTACCCAGAAAAATATCTTTGAACTGATTCATCCCAGCATTTGTAAACATTAATGTAGGATCATTCTTGATGACCATGGGTGAGGAAGGAACAATTTGGTGTTCCTTTTCTCTAAAAAAATCTTTAAACGCGTTTCTTATATCTGAACTATTCATTTTATTTGCAAACATTTTCTAACGTTTTACGTATTCTTCAAGAGAGTTGGATCATTCATCAAAATAGTTTGTAAAATTAGTTTTTTTAAGTTAGTTTTATAATCTTTCTTTTAAAACAGGAAGTAAATTTATGGCAAAAGAGAAGTTTAAGTTCAATCCCGAATCATTGAAGTATGATAAGGTCGATTTGAACACTAGTGATAGGTTACTCAAAGTATTAGGGTATTTTGCAGGAAGTTTATTAATGGCTGTACTTTATATTTTAGTTTTTTCTCATCTTTTTGGAACACCAAGCGAGCGGAAATTGAGGCGTGAAAATCGTCAGTTACAATCTCAATATGAAATGCTAAATGAGAAAATGAACCAGATGAAGGCTGTCCTGGCTGACCTGGAAGAAAGGGATGATAATTTATATAGAACTGTTTTTGAAGCCGAACCAATTTCAAGTGCTGTTAGGATTCAAGGAGTTGGTGGAGTCGATAGGTATAATGAACTCGAAGGTTTTGATAATTCAGACCTGGTAATTGAAACATCAGAGCAGCTCGATGCTCTTTCGAAAAGAATTTATGTACAATCAAAATCATATGATGATTTGATTAATATGGCTATGAATAAAGAAGCCATGGTGTCAAGTATTCCAGCTATTCAGCCAATCTCAAATAAAGACTTAAAAAGAACCGCTTCAGGTTGGGGTTGGAGGATACACCCAATCTATAAAATTCGTAAGTTTCATTATGGAATGGATTTTACAGCACCCACTGGGACAGAAGTCTATGCTACCGGTGACGGTAAAGTTGTTGAAACTTCAAGGTCAAGGCGTGGATATGGAAATAAAATGGTTATTGATCATGGATATGGGTATAAAACCTTATATGGTCACTTAAATAAATTTAATGTAAAAAGAGGACAGAAAGTAAAAAGAGGAGATGTCATTGCATTTGTTGGAAATACCGGAGTATCAACTGCCCCACACCTTCATTACGAAGTGCGTCAGAATGGGAAGCTGGTGAATCCTCTTAATTTCTATTTTAACGATCTAACCGGCGATGAGTATGAGAGAATGATTGAGATATCCTTAAATAGTGGGCAATCATTTGACTAGATATTGATACCTGATAGCAGGGTTTAAAATGTTAAAGAATGGGTTTTTCTTAGTTGAAGAACCCATTTTTTTGTGACCTTTTATGTGAAATTCTTTTCACTATATGTATTGTCTTCTTTTGTAAAAAATATTCTTTGTAAAATTTGGATTATTTGCTAATTTAGTGTCCGTTAGTGCATTTATCTTATATAAAACTTTAAATATGCCTTACAAAGAAAAAAAAATTGAAAAATTGTATTATTCAATAGGAGAAGTAGCTGATATGTTTAATGTGAATACTTCCTTAATCAGGTATTGGGAGAAGGAGTTTGATATTATTCGTCCAAAAAAGAACAATAAAGGAAATCGGCTTTTTACTCCTGAGGATATTGATAACTTTCACATAATTTATTACCTGGTGAAAGAAAGAGGCATGACACTTAAGGGTGCTAAAAAGAAAATGTCAGAAAACAAAGAAGATACGGTTCAGAATTTTGAAGTAGTGAAATCATTGCAGAACATTAAAGAAATGCTGCTTGAAGTAAAAGAAATGTTATAATTCTATGATTGTTTAAAATGAAAATAATTGAAATCATCAAGCATTTGGAGGATATTGCTCCTCTGTCATTTCAGGAATCATACGATAATTCAGGCTTACTAATTGGAGGCGCTGATAATGAGATAAGTGCGGCCTTGCTAACGCTTGATGTTACCGAGGAAGTATTGGATGAGGCTATTCGAAAGAAGGCAAATCTTATCATAGCACATCATCCAATTATTTTTAAGGGGATTAAGAAACTCATTGGTAGTAATGAAGTTGAAAGAGTTATCTTAAAGGCCATTAAGGAAAATATTGCAATTTATGCGGCTCATACCAATATGGACTCTGTTTTAGTAGGAGTTAATTCCTATATATGTAAGGAGCTTGATTTACGGAATATACAGGTATTAAGACCTATGGGACATGCTCTGTTAAAACTGGTAAGCTTTGTTCCTGAAGCAAAGCTGGATGAAGTACGTAGGGCAATTTTTGAGGCTGGTGCAGGAAGCATAGGTAATTACAATAATTGCAGTTTTAGTTTGAATGGTACAGGTAGTTTTCGAGGGGGAGAGAACACAAATCCATTTGTAGGTGAAAAAGGAAAACTGCACCAGGAGAAAGAGGTAAGACTGGAAACTATTGTTCCAAGGCATTTAAAAAAACCTGTTGTGCAGGCTCTGCTAGAAGCTCATCCTTATGAAGAAGTGGCCTATGATTTGTATCCATTGGAAAATGATTATGAACATGCTGGAATGGGGGTTATAGGGGAATTATCAGATCAAATGGATGAAAAAGAGTTTCTAGGGAGCTTGAAGAATAAACTGAACCTGAAGATGATTCAATATTCTCCCTTTACCGGAAAGATGGTTAATAAGGTAGCGATTTGTGGAGGAGCAGGAAGTTTTTTACTTGATGATGCAATTAGAGCTGGAGCTAATGTGTTTATATCCGGAGATTTCAAATACCATGAGTTTTTTAGAGCAGAAAAGAAAATTTTGATTGCAGATATTGGTCATTATGAAAGTGAACAACATGTGAAACAGATATTTTATGATTTACTTATTGAAAAATTTCCTACCTTTGCATTTCAAATTTCGGAGATAAATACTAATCCGGTAAATTTAATTTAAGATATGGCAAAAAAAAGGAGTGCTCCCGAAAAAACAGAGATTACTGTTGAAGAGATATTGAGGGCTTTATATGAGCTTCAACTTGTTGATTCATCGGCGGATAAAATCAGGATACTTAGAGGAGAATTACCACTTGAAGTGCAAGATCTGGAAGATGAGATTGCAGGCTTAGAGACTCGGATCTCAAATTATGATAATGATATCAAGGAAATTGAAGAGTCGGTAGCTAAAAAGAAAAATGAAATTAAAGATGCTGAGGTTCTCATCAAGAAATATGAAGAACAGCAAAAAAATGTTCGGAATAATAGGGAATATGACTCGCTTTCAAAAGAAATAGAGTATCAAACACTCGAAATTGAACTTTGTGAGAAAAGGATAAGGGAGTTCAATACTCAAATGACTGAGAAAAAACAAACTCTCGATGAATCGAAAGTTTTTTTTGACGAGAGAAACGGTGATCTAGATGCGAAAAAAGGTGAACTGGATGAGATAATCGAAGATACAAAAAAGGAAGAAAAAGAGCTTGTTGATAAATCTAAGGAATTACAATTGGTGATCGAACCCAGGTTGTTGACAGCCTATAAGAGAATCCGGGACAATGCTCGTAATGGCTTAGCAGTGGTGACAATTAAGCGGGATGCATGCGGTGGTTGCTTTAATAAAATACCTCCACAAAGACAGTTAGATATAAAATCAAGAAAAAAAATCACGGTATGTGAATATTGTGGAAGGATATTGGTTGATGACGAGATAGTTGATGTGGAAGAATAAAGCTTTGATATAAAGATATTAAGAAAAGCAGCCTATAGGCTGCTTTTTTATTTGAAAAATAATACGATTGAAAAGGCTCCTTTATAAATGGTTTTAAAAGATCGATTATTAACCTACCAGGATCCGCCTGCACCTCCTCCACCAAATCCTCCACCGCCAAACCCGCCAAAGCCACCTCCACCGCCAAATCCTCCAAAACTACCTCCGCCAGACGAAAAGTTTCCATAACTACCTCTATGTGCCATGCCTGTAGCGCTGCCCAAAAGAAAAGCAGTCCAAAAAGGGATCTTTTTCCCAACAGAATATTGCTTAGCTCTACTTGCTCTTGATATTAGGGAGACTATGATGATAACAAAGAATAGAACAATAATTCCTGCCCCTGGGCCTGAACTAGGTTCTGTGGCTTTAGAATAATCATCTGCAGTAAACTCTCCCTCTGCAAGGGACATAATAGTATTGGTAGCATCATCAAGGCCTTTAAAGTACCCCCCAATTCTAAAATTCGGTAGTATTTCTGCCTCAATAATACGCTTGGTAATGGCATCGGGAATAGCTCCTTCTAGACCATATCCAATAGCGATAAATACTTCCCCTTTTTCATTTTCTGCTGATGGATTTACCAGAATTAAAATACCATTATCCTTGTCCCCTTGCCCAATTCCCCACTTTTCACCTAAGCGAAAAGCATAATCACTCTTATCATATCCATTTAAGGTTGATACAATTACAATAGTAATCTGGGTAGAAGTTTCTCGGTTAAATTCTACAAGTTTTCTTTCAAGTGATATTACCTCATTTGTTTTAAGAAATCCTACATAATCATTAACCAATCGTGGTGGGCTGGGGGGATCAGGAAAATCCTGGGATTGACCTGTATATATTAATAAGGATAAAATAATGACAAAGAATAACTTGATAGTTTTCATTTTATATAGAATAATTACTATTTCTTTCCAAAAGAAATTTCATCTGATAATTCATTCACATCATCATTCTGATATGGGAAATTCACTTTTAAGGCTTCTCCTATCATTTTAATTCCTATAATAAGTCCCTCAGTAAACTTTTGTTCACGAAACAAGATGAGCATTTCTTCCTTAATTTCATCCCAAAAGGTCTCTGACGTAACCTGGTTAATACCCACATCACCCAGGATAGCAAATTTCCTATCATCAACGGCAAGATAAATTAGAACACCATTCCTGAGCTTGGTTTCGTGCATATTTAATTTCTCAAAAAAATAGGCAGCATGATCAAGCACATCTTCCTTGCATTTTGACTCAATATGAACTCTAATCTCGCCTGAAGTGTTTGTTTCAGCTTCTTTTATTGCTCTTAAAATTAGAACTTGTTCTTCCTGTGTAAAAAATTTCGATGGGTCCATTTTTAAAATTCAACTTTTGGAACTTCTTTTGCTGAATCTTCAGCTTCGAAGTAAATTTTCTTATCAAAGCCAAATATTTTTGCAGCAATCAAGGCAGGGAAACTTCGAATATAAGAGTTATAAGTTTGAGTGACTTCATTAAATTTCCTTCTCTCAACCGAAATCCTGTTTTCCGTACCCTCAAGCTGGGATTGTAATTCAAGGAAATTCTGGTTAGCCTTTAGATCTGGATATCGCTCTACCACTACCATTAATCTTGATAGAGCTGAAGTTAGACCATTTTGAGCAGCTTCAAAATTTTGAATTGCTGCTGCGTCAAGATTACTGGGGTCAATTTGTACAGAAGTAGCTTTTGATCTGGCTTCGATTACTTCTGTTAGTGTTGACTTTTCAAAATCGGCATATCCCTTCACAGTGCTTACCAAATTTGGAATAAGGTCGGCTCTTCTTTGATAGGAATTTTCAACCTGAGCCCACTGAGAAGTAACTGCTTCATCCATGGATACCATTTTATTATATCCACAACTTGATAAAAAAGGAATCAGAATTAAGAACCAGAATTTTCGTAATAGGGGGATTGCAGTTTTCATTTTTATAGTTTTAAGGTTATTAGCTCAAAGTTAGGAAATATAGTAATTCCTGCAAATACAAGTTAAAATTAATATGAATAGTCACGCAAATTTTTTGGAGACTAATAGTAGGGTTTCGATTGAAAATGAAAAAAGCTGGAATAAAAATTTCGGGGAAATTTCTTAATAAAAGCATTATGCAAACGAGCTCGGTTATTATATTCTTTCGTTTGTGTTTCAATTTGTATTTTGATGTCTAAAAGGCTTTCCAGGTAGTTGTTGATTTCTTTTGAATTTTTTGTTGAATGAACCCTAAAATAACTTAGCACTTTATCCACTTTTTCTAATAATTCAATCTGCACAAACAGGTTATTGTTAAATATTTCAAAATCAACCACATATATGCCGTCTACTTCTGGCAATTCTGGCAAGGAATTCAACTGAAGTGAATCGAAAAGCTTGGGAAAATCGGTTGCCAGGGATCCTTCCATCTCCAAAAGGATAGCATTTGTTTCTTCAAAACTGGAATTAAGCTTTAAATAGATTTTGTCAACCTCATGTCCGGATTCCTGCATTTTTTTTATTGTAGATTTTACTGCCATAAATCCGAGGATTGATAATGCAATAACCAATAGATACAGGATGCGGGAACCTTTCATGCAACGATTAAAAATTGAGTATGCAAAAATACAGATAATTCTACTTAGTTATCACGATGATACATGTGAATAATACAAATTTAATATGGTTAATTACATTTCAGAATGTATTTTTGCATGGATCTATAACGGAAAAAATTTCTTAGAATGAAAAATGATTCCTTAGAGAATTTCAAGAAAACCATCAGGCAAGGAATACCCAAGAACCTTCCAGATCCCAAATCATGGGATACAAATGTGAGCCATGCACCGGCCAGGGCAGATTTATTGTCAAAAGAAGAGAAAAAACTGGCCTTGAAAAATGCGTTAAGGTATTTTGATAAAAGGCATCATGATACATTGGCAAAGGAGTTTGCTCAGGAACTAAAGGATTATGGCAGAATTTATATGTACAGGTTCAGACCAGATTATGAGATTACAGCCCGATCTTTAAATGAGTATCCTCATAAATCAGTTCAGGCGGCTTCAATTATGTTAATGTTGAGCAACAATCTTGATAATGCGGTGGCTCAGCATCCTCATGAATTGATAACCTATGGAGGAAATGGAGCTGTATTTCAGAATTGGGCACAATACCTGATTACCATGAAATACTTATCGGAAATGACTGATGAACAAACACTGGTTTTGTATTCAGGTCATCCTTTAGGACTCTTTCCTTCTCATAAAGATGCTCCCCGAGTGGTAGTTTCAAATGGGATGGTTATCCCAAATTATTCCTCAAAAGATGATTGGGAAAGATTTAATGCTTTGGGCGTAAGTCAGTATGGTCAGATGACAGCTGGCTCTTTCATGTACATTGGGCCCCAGGGAATTGTCCATGGTACTACCATAACTTTACTAAATGCCGGAAGAAAAATATTAAATGAAGGTGAGACGGATCTGAGAGGAAAGTTATTTGTAACCTCTGGCTTAGGTGGAATGTCAGGAGCACAGCCTAAAGCAGCTGTAATAGCAGGTGCCATATGTGTAGTTGCAGAAATAAATCCTAAAGCCGCATTAAAAAGGCATCAGCAAGGCTGGGTAGATGAGGTCTATGAGGATTTGGATGAAATTATTCTTCGAATCGAAAGAGCAAAACAGAACAAGGAATCAGTTTCAATAGCCTACCAGGGCAATATTGTTGACCTGTGGGAAAGAATGGCCCAGGAGAATATGAAAGTAGATCTGGGGTCAGATCAGACTTCTCTCCATAATCCATGGGCAGGTGGGTACTATCCCGTTGGTTTAACTTTTGAAGAGTCGAATACAATGATGGCTGAAAATCCTGAATTATTTAAAACAAAAGTGAAGGAATCTCTCCGTCGTCAGGTTATAGCAATAAATACCTTGGCCGAAAATGGAATGTATTTTTTCGATTATGGAAATGCTTTTCTACTTGAGTCAGGTAGGGCAGGGGCAGATATTTTTAAGACTGGGTCGACATACAAGTATGCCTCGTACGTCCAAGATATTATGGGACCCATGTTTTTCGATTACGGATTTGGTCCATTTCGATGGGTTTGTACCTCTTCCGATCCAAAAGATCTTGAATTAACAGATCAGATTGCCAGAGATACTCTAATTGAAATAGAAAAAAACGCTCCCGAAGAAATCAAAGGCCAGTTGAACGATAATATTCATTGGATTACTGAAGCGGGTAGAAACAAATTGGTTGTAGGTTCGCAAGCCAGAATATTATATGCCGATTGTGAGGGAAGAGTAAAAATTGCCGAAAATTTCAATAAGGCCATAAAAGAGGGGAGAATTTCAGCTCCGGTGGTTCTGGGGCGCGATCACCACGATGTCTCTGGAACTGATTCACCTTTCAGAGAAACCTCAAATATTTACGATGGATCTAGCTTTACAGCCGATATGGCCATTCAGAATGTTATTGGCGATTCTTTTAGGGGTGCTACCTGGGTTTCGATACACAATGGGGGCGGTGTTGGATGGGGTGAGGTGATTAATGGTGGTTTTGGCATGGTTTTAGATGGTTCTGAGGATGCAGACAGACGATTAAAGTCAATGCTCCTGTGGGATGTTAATAATGGAATTGCAAGACGCGGTTGGGCCAGAAACGAGGAAGCCATTTTTTCTATTAAGCGCGAGATGGAAAGAACACCTTCTTTAAAAGTTACTTTACCGAACCTTACAGATGATGAATTGCTAAAGAATGTTGCTGATGAAACCTGGAAATAGGAAATTACATATTTACCGCACAATACTTATGAGATTGGCATTTGCTTCATTTATTGGCATACCCTTGTTTGTTTTTCAGGCATGCGAAGGCTTTGGCGATAATTATGAAACCATTGATGGGGTTTGGCAGGTAAATGAAAATAGTAAGGATTTTGGATATCAGGCCTACGAGGTAATGATTTCCTATGCTGCGAAAGACAGCAGTCAAATTGAGATCAGAAATTTTTATAATCTGGGGTCAGGAATTAAGGTTTTAGCCGATATTGATTTTTGGGATGTGTCTTTACAACATTCTGCTGGGGGCTTTAGCTTTATTGGAACCGGGATCATTTCTGGTAATATGAAGCAAATAGATTTGGCCTATACTGCTAATGATGGCTCCGGCAGTGTGGATGAAGTAACAGCTACCTATACCAGGTAAAGCACTTTTTCAATTACTAGTCCCCCCCCCCAATATCATATGGCTTTTTAATCATTTCTTGGAGTTCCCCTAGTCCAATATTCCTGCTTTTCCTGATAATCTCCTGTCCATCCATATATACAAGAACGGTTGGAACGGCAAAAATTGAATTTTGACCAGATATTTCTGGTGTTTTTCGGATATCGATATAATACATTTTTATTTTAGGAAAATTACTATCCAGAAGGTCATAAACCTTAGGCTTTAATACCTTACACACACTGCAATCATCGTGTGAGAAATAAAATAAAGAGGCTGCTTTTTCCTGGCAAATTTCCTGGAATTCTAACTCAGAATGAATTGTCTCAATCATCGATATAGTTTTGGTAGGAACCGGTTTGCAACATAATTAACATGCAAGCTTCAATAACCTTAATACCTGCTTTCTCAGCTATTACTCCCAAATCAGGGTTCTCGGTACCTGGATTAAAAATAATTCGCCTTGGATTTAAATTGATGATATAGTCATAATAATCGACTTGTCTTTCAGGTCCCAGGTATAGAGCAAATGTGTCAACATCCTCAATATGAGGTTTGCCCTTAAGAATTGGAATGTCTAAAATATTTCCTTCCCGAAATCCAATGGCGGTTACAGGGATATTATGAAGGTTAAGTTCTACAACAGCTTTATAAGAAAACCTATGCGGTTTGGGGCTGGCCCCCAGAACAACAGTCCTTTCCATTAGGCAAGATCTAACTCAGGGTGAATATATTTTGCAATCTAATTAGTTTTGCTTAATCTTTATTTAGAAGTGCTATTGAATTGGCTGAAACTCCCTTTTTTTCACCAACAAAACCAAGTTCTTCAGTAGTTGTAGCTTTAATAGAAACTCGTCCTATCTCTATTTCCAATACTTTAGAAAGAGTTTCCCTCATTGCAAAGATATAACTTTTAACCTTAGGCTCCTGCAAACAAATTGTAGAATCAATATTTTCGATAGAATAACCAGCTTTATGAATTATTTGACAGGTTCTTTTCAGCAATACTTTACTGTCGATGTCTTTGTATTGTGCATCGTTATCAGGAAAGTGAGTTCCAATATCTCCTAAAGCTATGGCACCTAAAAGGGCATCAATTATTGCATGGATTAAAACATCACCATCAGAATGTCCAACTGTACCGGTACTGTGAGGAATTACTATTCCTCCAAGACACAAGTCATAGCCTGCTTCAAGCCGGTGAACATCGTAGCCGATTCCGATCCTGAAAGCCACTATTGACTTGCATTGATTTTACCTGCTGAATCAAAATCAAAGGCCAATGAGAACCGTAAGGTATTTGATAGTGGGTGGTTATGTTGTATAGGAATTAGATAGGCAAAGTCGAGGGAGAAAATATTAAGTTTTAAGCCAAGGCCAACTGTAAAGAACTTTCTGTTACCCTTGTTTTCATTTTCGTGAAAGTAACCACCGCGAATGGCAAATACCTTGTTGTACCAATACTCTAAACCAATTGAAAAAGCAATTTCTTGCATTTCCTCCTTGAATCCTCCTGGAGCATCATAAAATGATTGAAACATTCCTACCGGAACGGAAACATTGGGATCCATTCCAGCCTCTATTATTTGGTCTCCATTTTGTACTAGATCTCCACTGGGTAATGTATCACCAGGTTGATAGTAAAGTGGTGGAGTAGGAACTAAAAGCTTATTAATATCGGCATGAAATCCTATTGAGTTAAATTCATCAATATCAAGTTGAAATACACCTCCAATTCTAAGGTTGGTGGGTATAAAATCCGGATCCTGATCATCGGTATATGAGATTTTCATTCCAATATTTGAAATATTAACACCGAAACCGGCATTACCTCCCATTCCAGATATTGATATTGGATGATTGTAATAGGTTGAAACATCAGCTGCTACTGAATGACCGGGTTTTGTTTCAGCACCACCCACAGTCTGTCCACCTGTTAGGTTTGAATAGATATATCGAAATACCATACCACCGGAAATATACTCTGAAAAGGCTCTTGAATATCCAACATCAATTGCAAATTCATTAGGATTGAAATTCATGGTAGTATTCCCATAAATATCAGTAAAAGTAATATCTCCAAGCGAAAAATATACCAGTGAAGCACTAATAACTTGTCTTTGATCTATACGGTAGTAACCAGCTAAATAGGCCAGGTTAATGTCTCCGATTAAATTTCGAAGCCAGGGAGAATAGGATAGACCTACACCGCCATTTCCATCCATAAATGCAAATTTTGCCGAATTCCAGTGTTGTGAACTTACATCGGGTGAGGTGGCTGCCCCAATATCACCCATACCACCAGATCTTGAATCAGGAGCGATGGTAAGAAAAGGAACAGCTGTCTGAATAGCATTTAGCTGCGCCTTAAGGCTTGTACTGAAGGCTGTTACAATTATTAGGACTAATATGATCTCTCTTCTTCCTCTAATCATTTCAAATAAATTTTGTGCAAAAAGGCACTGTTATCTTATTTTTACCATTTTACTGGAAATAACTGAAATAGTTTCATCAGGAGCCTTAATTTGAATCTGATAAAAATATATTCCAGAATCAACATAACCCCCATTATCATTTTTACCATCCCATTCAATAGGACCGATATGATATCCTGCGGAATAATAACGTTCTTTGATCGTCTTTATTATTTTACCAGTTAAATTATATATGTAAATTGCTATATCCAGCTCACTGTCAGGCATATTGTGCTCCATTGAAAAGGAGGTTCCATCGGTAAAAGGATTGGGATAGCTGATCAGATTTGTTACCACTGGTTCAGGATTGAGAAGGACCTTAAATTCTATGCTAGCAGAGGAAGAATTGTTGTAAATATCCCAGGCTTTAAGGCTCAATGTATGCATTCCCTCCGAAAGTTGAGACATAGGATAAAGCACGCTTCCGCTCTGGTAACTGTCCAGGTCTGATTTATAATAATTATTGAGAATTATGGGTGAATTGGAATTCCCATCAAGAACTGCCACCATATCATGTCCAATGCCGTTACCAAGAGTATTTATACCAGATTCATCATAAATTAATGCAAAAATGGATGGATTTGCATCAGCTATTCCTCCTGAGATAAATAAAGTGTCATTAAGAAATAATCGAATCTCCGGACCTGAAGTATCCAAGCTGGCGGAGTCAGAATAACCTCCTACAATGATATCTTCATAATAGCCATGAGCATCAATTTCTTCTTCATCTGCTTTAAAATAATAACTGATTTTTCCATTGCCAGTTTTAAATGATATATCTTTTGGAATGGTAAATGTAGTATTGAATCTGCCATTTTTAACAGTTGACTTTCCTTTATACAAAACTTTATCCCTTACCTCAAACTCCATTACAGGGGTGCCATCATTACTCAATGTCTTTACGGTTGATTTCTTGTCAAATATAATAGGTTCAACAACTCCAGATAAGCTACTCAAGGCATTCCCGGACAGATCTGCAATATATCCAGAAGCTGAATATTGCCCCAGGGCTTTTAGTGTATCGGTGAATTCACCGGCAGCTTGTCCGTTTATGGAATCAGTAATAATAAACTGTTCAGGGTAAGTTAAGGATAGGGCTGGGTCACCAAGCAAAGTAAAGTTACGTTTATTGATTCCTGACCCAGACTCATTTTTGGTCATTCGTAGGACATCCCCTAACCTGAGCCTGTTTCCATCAGCATCATTCTCAAAAATGTGCTTATAGAAATTTCTATTTAGAACAAAATTTGGACTGGAGTATACTAGCCTTGTTGTTGTAAGAAGACCAATCCCTCCACCCTCAGAACTAAGAAGGACCAATTCTCCGGCAGAGGTAATCCTGTTTATATCTCCATAAATATCTCTGTCAATATCATCAAACCGACTGAACTCGCAAGTGGCTGTAACAAATAGAGGTAATTTGTTCTTATTGGTCCACGATTGAATATCATTTATCCCCAGAATATTTTCATGTGCCAACCCGCGTTCATTACCATGTCCAGTATAATTAAAAATCAGAATACCATTTCGTATGTCCTCATTAATGAATGCGTTTACATCGGGATAAGATTCTCCACTGGGTGTAGTTTCCTGAACATAGCTGTCAAGAAAAATTTTATGAATATTAAAGGCGCCATATTCCGATTCAACATAATTTGATAAGATATCCGCATCTCTCATATGGATGTTATTGTCCTCGTCATCAGCTACAAAACAAATTTTGTTTCTCCACTCCCCAAAAGCATCTTCAGCATTGTAAGTAATAATTTTATCCACCATTTCGACAGCTTCCTCTACAGTATTTATAGGAATTCTGCCAATCCCTACATCTACCAGGCCAGCTGCCCCTCCCTCAAACTCATCCAGTAATCCATAAAAATCATCTGTTACATATGATTGGGTAAATATTAACGAATTTTCTGACTGGTAGGTTGGGATTTTATTGGTATTGTTTTCATGGTTCGATTTGTTATCAAAGGAACCATCACCAAAAAGAAGCAAATACTTCGGCAATCTACCCGTGGAAGCTTTATCATAGAGAATCTTCATGTAATTTCTAATGGCACCGGCATCTCTTGCCCCAGAAGAGAACTCATTATAAACCTCGATTGTGCTCACTACAGCAACAGATAACTGATCATTGCTTATATGAAAACTAGCCAGTCTGTTTGCTTCTTCAAGAAATTCAGTTGGCGAAACGATAAGCAAATCTATATCCTCCAACGAGACCAGGTTTTGGTTTGGTAAATTTTCCTCAATAATTTCAGGCCTTTTAAAACCAGCTGGATCAGCGATGATAAATTGACGTAGGGAATCCGTCTCAGCAATAAAGCTTACATTGTTTCCTTCGACATTAAGTAGAATTTTTTTGATATTATAAATGTCAGTTACATCCCAAACAAGTCCATTGTTTGGAGCATTTTTTACATGGAACTCTGAGATACTACCCGGATTAACTGATTCCAGATCGCGGAATTGCATTTGAGGGCCTTCGAAAACCAGGTCTTTTCGTACATTCAAATCAATAAAGTCGAGCCAAAAAAGAGCGTTTTGCGTGTTGCCATTAGCTACCCGGATGCTAATATTTAATCCATTGCCAGAAGGAGTGTAATCTGTGATTAGTCCATCTGTTTTGGCATAATCAGAGGTGTAACTTGACATATTAACAGCCTGAATTGTGAATGATCCAACCATAGAACCATTTTGAGAGATCTCAAAACCACTTTGAATGGGTGATCTTGCAGCAGTTTTTATTTTTATTTTGGCTGAACGGCCTATAGCCAGATTCTGACCTGGAAAACCAATTTGTGTGGCACTAAAACCTGATATAGGTTCAAACCATTGCCTGCCAGAATGAATAAGGTTTTCATTTTCAAGCTCATGGTAGAAATATTGATTGTATTCATGTATCTCCTTATCAGGAGGAAGAAGGGGTGAAATATCGTCTTCTATAATTTTACTGGCTTCACCACCAGAGGTTAGGAAATAATAACTTGCCTCATCATATAGATGTAAAGAATGTAAAAACATACCAGAAGTTTCATCATAATCCCATGTTACAGGGCCTTCAGCATAAAATAAAAGGTAGTCCCCAGTATTAAATACATTGTCACTTCCTTTCTCAATCCAGATTGTATTTTCAACCAATTCTAGCTGTGTTTGCTGCGAGTTCAAAAATGGAATTGTCTTTCCTCCGTTGCCAAAAATCCTGGGATTTGAGGGGTCAAATCCCAGACCTACCAATTCATCATACCCGATTTGATAAATACCATTTTCGATAATTTTCAATTTGGCCCATTTACCTGTGCTGAGAACTGAGTTTTCGGAGATACCTCTCCTGGCTGATTTCAGTTGAATGGGTTTTGATTCTAATTTCTCTGTGAAAGTGATTTCAAATTCAACAATTAAGCTTATTGATCCTGTCAGGCTATCTCGAATAAATGGAAGTAGTTCAAGTTCCGAAAATTTATTTTTTCGTACTGTTTGGATTGTGGTAGAATAACTTAAAGTACTCTGAATGTTTTTATCTAATTTCAAAAGTTTAATGATTGCAGGATCGAGCTTTTGAAGTTTGCTTACCTTAATATTTAACTCTGAAGATTCACCTGGTAGCGGCAATAATTCATGATAAACAGGTAAAAATCCTGAGTCTTCCGAATAAGTACAATTATCAAAGTGCAACAGGAAAGGTGGAGTGTTTTCCGTTTCAACCTCAATAAACACTTCCTCTGTTTTTTTTAACGAGAAATCAACAATAGATCTTTTATAGCTTGTCTGCTGAGCATAGCTATTAGATAGTATAAATAGAGGGAATAGTATGAGTAAAAAATACCTCAAATTAAATGCAATTGTAGCTTATTTATTGAATGCTTAGTACAAAAAACAATTATAAAGGAAAAATACAATAAATATCTGTTATTTCCTGTTTGCCCTATTAAACGGTTATTTTGATGAATTATTGCTATTTTCACCTCGAGTAAAAAACACGAATTTTGAACTATAGGAAACAGCATAAAACTCAACTATTATCAAGAAAGTTTATTCTGATTCTGTTGACCGGAATATTCCCTTTCATAGTTTTAGCTCAGGATCCGGTTCTCTCGCAAGTATATCCTGGTTACTTGTACTTAAACCCAGGCTTTACGGGTTCTACAGGTGAAAAGAAGATATCTCTGGCATACAGAAATCAATGGCCTGGTTCACTTACCAAATATGAAACTTTTTTCGCTTCTTATGATCAGCCAATTGATGTTCTTCATGGAGGAATAGGCATCGTGGCTTTCAATGATAGAGCTGGGAGTGGTTTTGTAAATAATTTTCATGTATCGGCTATTTATGCCTATCATTTACGTGTTACCAAAGACTTTTTTATTAATGCCGGCTTCCAGGTTTCTCTAAACCAGAGAAGTATAAAAGCAGATAAATTAATTTTCCCCGATATGATTGATCCTTCATTAGGGGTGACTTTACCTACGCAGGAGGTCCTTGGTGATGACCAGAAGTTATATATGGATTACTCTTTTGGATTTGTTGCTTATTCAGAGAAATGGTATGGAGGAGCAGCTATTTTTCATCTCACTGAACCAAGCCTGTCAAACTCTGGAGCTGAGGGTTCTTCTCTCAAAAGAAAATATGTTATTCATTTAGCTCGTAATTTTGAATTTTCTCCTCCATCAGGAAAAAGTGAATCTATGGTACTTACCCCGCAGGTTTCATTCCAAAATCAGGGGAAATTTCAATACTTTGATATAGGAGCCATGTTTTATCTGAAACCCTTGACGCTTGGGCTTTTTGCACGACAAGACTTTCAATTTGATTTTTCATCACTTGTTTTTTCAGTTGGATTTTCAAACCTTTTCATGGATATAGCGTATAGTTATGATGTTTACATAGGTAATCAAATGAAATTCAATCCTCCGGGAGGAGCACATGAGATTTCATTATCTTTTCGTTTACCATATGATAAAAAAAGTAGAACATCCAGGGCAATAAATTTACCCCGGCTGTAGTTAAAGGGAAAGAGAAACTGTTTTTATTAGAATAATATATTAGCACATTAGCTTTCGTTCAATCTGAAAAATAGAAATATTATGAATTTCACAAAAGTTAAATCATTACCAATTATCCTGGTTGGATTACTTTTTGTTACTTCTTGTAACTTGTTTAAAAAAGGATCCGATGAATCTTCTACCACGGGCTGGGCATATAATGACCCGGAATTTGGGGGATTTGAAGTTATTGAAGGCCATGAACAGGTGACTGGTCCAGGTCTCGTTCTTATTGAGGGGGGTACCTTTACAATGGGTCGTGTGGAACAGGATGTAATGTTTGATTGGAATAACGAACCCAGGAGGGTAACTGTTTCTTCATTTTATATGGATGAAACTGAGGTTAAAAATGTGGATTACAGGGAATATCTCTATTGGTTAAGTAGAGTATATACAGATTACCCTGAAGTACAGCGGAATGCATTGCCTGATACATTGGTTTGGAGAAGTCCTCTTGGATATAATGAGCCTTATGTTCAGTATTATTTCCGTTATCCATCATATAATGATTATCCTGTTGTAGGTGTAACCTGGTTGCAGGCGAATGATTATTGCTCCTGGCGGAGTGATAGGGTAAATGAGAAGATAATGATTAATGAAGGAATCTTAAATTATGATCCGAATCAGGCGAATGAAGATAATTTTAATACAGAAGCATACTTAGCCGGTCAGTATGAAGGTTTGGTGAATATGAATCTTCCGAGCATGGACCCAAATAAAGAGGAAAGAAGAGTTATGCTTGAGGATGGAATTCTGCTTCCCAGGTATCGTCTCCCAACTGAAGCCGAGTGGGAATATGCTGCTATGGCTTTAATTGGAAATACTTTTGAAGAAAGAGTATATGAAAGACGTATTTATCCATGGGATGGACATTATTTAAGAAACTCAGGCAAGAAAATGCGTGGTGAATTCAATGCCAACTTTACAAGAGGTAGAGGTGACCTTATGGGTGTGGCAGGTAATCTAAATGACAATGCCAGTATCACAGCTCCTGTGAAATCATATTCTCCAAACGATAATAATATATATTGTATGGCAGGTAATGTGAATGAGTGGGTACAGGATGTTTACCGTCCCTTGAACCACCAGGAAGTTGATGAATTTAACCCTTTCAGAGGAAATGTCTTTAAAACAATTGCTCAGAATGAAGATGGTTCAGTAGCTGAGAAAGACAGCCTTGGAAGATTGGTTTATGTTGAGATTACACCTGAAGATGCTGCCGGAAGGTATAATTACCAGAAAGCGGACAACAGGAACTATAGAGATGGTGATACAAGGTCTTCTTTAAAGCCTAACAATAGTTCTGACTGGAATGCTACTGAAGGGAATAGCACCAATAATATGTATACAAGTGATACACAAGATTTCAATTCATTGATTTCTGACAGGGCCAGGGTATATAAAGGTGGATCATGGAGAGATAAACCATATTGGTTAACACCAGGAGCCAGAAGATATCTAGATGAGAACAGTGCACGTGATGACCTTGGATTTAGATGTGCCATGATACGCGTTGGCTCACCACAGGGATATTAAAATATTTGTAAATTATTATATAAAACCTCATTTTTTAGTGAGGTTTTTTTATTTTCGTTTCTAATATGAAAATAGAAGAATTACACAAGTTATTCTTAGCTGCTTCTGATATCACAACTGACTCCCGGGATGCAAAGCCAGATTCAATATTTTTTGCTTTAAAAGGTGATAATTTCGATGGCAACAAATATGCTGAAAAAGCGCTTGAAGCAGGCTGCTTATATGCTGTAATTGATGATGATAGATTTAAGCTGGATGAAAGGTGTATCCTAGTCGATGATGTGTTAAACACGCTTCAACAACTTTCCAGGTACCATAGAAGAGAATTCAATATTCCAATTTTGGCTATTACAGGTTCTAATGGAAAAACCACCACCAAAGAATTGGTGTCATCCATTTTGGGCAGGAACTACAGGATTATTTCCACAGAAGGAAACTTCAACAATCATATTGGTGTTCCCTTAACTTTACTTCGGTTGAAAGAGGATACAGAGATTGGGATAATTGAGCTTGGAGCGAACCATCCAGGTGAAATATCAGATTTGTGTCAGCTGGCTGAACCCACTCATGGGATTATTACAAATATAGGGCATGCTCATATTGAGGGCTTTGGTTCATTTGAGAATGTTATAAAAGCCAAGTCAGAATTATATTCCTGGTTACGCAATAACAATGGAATCATATTTCAGAATTTAGATGATGAGATTTTAGAAGGGCTCATTCAGCCAGAGGATAATCTTGTACCCTATTCTGTTTATTCTGAGAATTTGTCTGATTTTTCAATTGTTGCAGCAGACCCACATCTTGAAGTTAACTGGAAATATAATAATAAGGTGATTCCTCTAAAAACTCAACTATTTGGAACATATAACCTCCAAAACCTGGTAGCAGCTATTTCCATTGGCTTGTATTTTGATGTGGATGAGAACGAAATAAAATCGGGTACGGAATCATTCAGCCCTGGGAATAATAGATCACAGGTTTTTAAGACCTATGAAAATACTTTGATCCTAGATGCCTATAATGCTAACCCTACAAGTATGAAAGCTGCTATTGCTGATTTTCAGCAGATATCGGCAGTTCGTAAAATGGTTATTTTGGGTGATATGTTTGAGCTCGGTGAAGATTCTCTGGAACAACACAAGGAGATCATAGCCCTCCTGGAGGACATGAATCACTTCAAAGCGTATTTGGTTGGAGAGATGTTTACAAAAGCTTCTGAAGGAACCCATCTTAGAAGTTTTCCGGACGTTGATGAGGCCAGTCGTTATTTCATGTCTCATCCGGTTCATTCTTCAACAATTCTTCTAAAAGGCTCCAGAATGATGAGTCTTGAAAAATTGATTCCTAACCTCTAATAATTGAAGTGAAATCCAAATGAATTCATAGGTGTTTATGATTTATAAATGCCTTTTTTAATTCGTTGGGAATTAATACTTTTGCAGGAACAAATAAATCATGTAAAATGAGTGCAAGAATTATGGATCCTATTGGCAGGTTAATGGGACTAAGATATAAATCCCATCCATGGCATGGCATAGAAATAGGCCTGGATGCCCCTAAGGTAATTACCTGTTTTATTGAGATGGTGCCTACAGATACTGTGAAATATGAAGTAGATAAGGTAAGTGGTTATCTTAGAATTGACCGACCACAAAAATATTCCAATGTGGTTCCTGCCCTGTATGGTTTTATACCACAAACCTATAGTGGACAGTTGGTTGCTGATTTTAGTTGTGAGAAAACCGGAAACAATGAAATTAAAGGAGACGGTGACCCCATTGATATTTGTATTCTTACCGAAAAGGAGATAACACATGGCGATATTCTTGTTCGGGCCCGTCCCATTGGAGGCTTTAGAATGATAGACGGGAATGAAGCGGATGATAAGATAATTGCTGTTTTAAATAACGATGCCGTATATGGTGGTTATAAGAATATTGATGATTGCCCTACCATGGTTATTGAGCGATTAAAACACTATTTTCTTACGTATAAAGACCTTCCTGGCAATAAGCGGGATTGTGAAATTACCCATACCTATGGTATTGATGAAGCCTATGAGGTAATTCAGAGATCGACAAGAGATTATCAAACTCGATTTGAGTCATTGGATGATGCCCTTTCAAGTGTCTAGGCTTAAGGTGAAATTTTTTAATGATCTAACAGTCTGCTGAAATAGAAAATCAAAGAGATACTTTTTTACTACTTAGATTTATTTCAACTATTTCTGGCCTGTTTCCAATTCTGATAGGGGGCCCCCATGTACCAAAACCGGAAGAAACATAATAGTGAATGCCATTTTTCCTGGTATATCCCCAGCTCTGCTCAAAAATTCTTTTTGTAAATAGCTGTAATGGCCATATCTGCCCATGATGTGTATGACCTGATAGTTGAAGGTCAACCCCAGAGTTGTTACTTTCCTGAAGATGGAAGGGTTGGTGGTCAAGTAATACTACCGGTTTAGAGCTGTCTACCCCTTTCATTAGTTCTTTTAAACTTTTTCTTTTAACACCTAAATATCTACTGCTGTCCCGATCTTCTCTTCCAACAATATATATTCTGTTATCAATTAAAATGTATTCGTCTCTTAAAACTTTAATGCCATGATTCTGGAAAAATGGGAGGGCTTTATTAATTCCTCCTATATATTCATGATTTCCAGTAACTGCAAGTACTCCATACTTAGATTTAATTTTATCAAGACATGCACCCAGATTTTGGTGAATTACTGATCCAGGATCCTCGTCCAGGAGATCGCCTACAATGCAAACCAAGTCGGGATCAAGGCCATTAATCATTTTTACCATTTTTCCAATTTTCTTCTCCCCAATTATGCTCCCCAGGTGAACATCAGAAACAGCTACAATTTTTATCGGGGATTCATCAATCATTTTTCCCACCTCAAGGTTTAATTTCTTTATTCTTGGATGAGAAGCATTAATATATCCTGCAAGTAGCAGGATACCCACCACCGTAATGGAAACAATAAGCAGAATAATACTTATTTTTTCGGAGTTTAATAGAACTGTTGGAAATGCAAATTTTGCAAACAGTCCACCAATATCAATAAGTAAACAAATTAGGAAAAAATACAGTAAAGCTGCCAACCAGAAAGACCCAAGTTTTGAGATATAATAGATGAATTTTGAATGCCAGTATCGTTCAAAAATTCGCCCAAAAGGAAAGGAAAAAGAAAGTATAATAAAGGAAACGAAGTAGAGGGTTCTGTAAAGAGAATTCCTGGGTAACACATTCCATCCATGCATGTACACATAATAATTTGCAAAGAATAACAAAACCAGTACAATGGATATAAAACTTATTATCTGGGTTCTTTTCATTTAAATTTAAGCAAGAAGTGTTGGGAACTTAAAATGAGTTTATTATTCAAACCAAAATTTCGAAAGGTTTACTTATCAAACTTAAGATCTGAGAATTTATGAATCCTTTTTAAGTAGAATTGGGTTAAAATACTTTTTTTTAAAATATTATCTGGATATTCTACAATAAGGTCAGCATGTTGCCTGCGTACTTTACGATACTTGCCTACCACTGAGTAAAACCGGTAATGAGCTCTAAGAACTGCCCATACAAAGGAGAACTTGAGTGTTATGAAATACTTTATCGCAGCCACGCCATCGAGGATAAGCCGTGAGAATAAAGTTGGTATAAGTTTATTTTTAGGAAGGTTTTTATAAAGCAATATTAGGTTGTTCCTGAAATTATAATAAAGCTTCTGAGGATGTTCATTGGGTAGCGTTCCTCCACCAACATGATACACCGTTGATTTTGGTGTAAACATTATTTTATACCCCATGTTCTTAAGCCGCCAGCTGAGATCTATTTCTTCCATGTGTGCGAACATAAAAGAATCAAACCCACCAGACTTATGAAAAACATCAGCTTTAATGCACATACAGGCACCAGTTGCCCAGAAGATCTCAATTTCCTGGTCATATTGCCCATCATCTTCTTCAATTACATTCAAAATTCGTCCTCTACAGAAGGGATATCCAAATTTATCTATAAAGCCACCCGCAGCTCCCGCATATTCAAAATGATTGGGCTTGTGGTAAGCTTTTATTTTGGGCATTACCACTGCTGTGTTCTCATCCCTTTCAAGTATATCTGTAAGAGGAGTAATCCATCCGGCAGTTACTTCTATGTCAGAATTTAAGAGTAAGTAATACTGCGCATCAATTTCTATTAGGGCTTTGTTGTATCCTTCAGTAAAACCGTAATTTTTTTCAAAAGTTATTAGTTCCACTTCAGGGAAATTAGCCCTTAAAATATATAGAGATTGGTCAGTTGAACCATTATCTGCAACATAAACTTTTACATCAGAATCAAGTGAATTCTTTAGTACTCCAGGCAGGAATTTTTTGAGGTAAGATTCTCCATTCCAGTTTAATATTACAATAGCAGTTTTGATCATACTTGTCACTACTTGGAGAACTAGCTTCCTGGTTTTTGAAATGGTTTGAAAAATTGACGCTAAGATAATTCATTTTGCCTTCACTTATTTCAATAAAGGAAATAAGTGGGAGATAAATGTTTAATATTCGACTTAAGAATGATTTCTCGGAATCGATTTATGAGGCAAGAAAGTCATGAATTACCTTGTAGAATTCGCTATGGAGATTGGAGTTAGAAGCGAGAAATTCTTTGCCGAAAATATAATTGTCTCCCCCTGAAAAATCACATGCTTTTCCACCAGCTTGCTGAACTATAAATGCTCCGGCTGCAACATCCCATGGACTCAGGCCATACTCATAAAATCCATCAAAATCACCCCTTGCCAGGTAAGCCAGATCCACGGCAGCTGATCCCAGACGTCTCAATCCGTGTGTGTTTTTCATGAAGAACACCATACTATCCATATAAGACTCAAGTTTTGAGAAATTTGAATATGGGAATCCGGTTGCTATTAATGAATCTTTTAGCAAAGAGGTCTTTGATACCCTAATAGCTTTATTATTACAATAAGCCTGGCTATTTTTCCATGCATAAAATACTTCATCTGCACCTATTTCATAAACTACTCCTAGAACAATAGTTGTTTCCTTCATTAGTGCAATACTCACCGCGTAGGGATACAATCCATGAATAAAGTTTGTGGTACCATCCAGGGGATCAACAATCCAGTTATATAATTCACCTTTTACTTCGTTTGTCTTTTCTTCGCCGAGAAAGCCCGCCTCAGGTAGAATTGATTGAAGGCTTTTGAAAAGTTGATCTTCTGAGGCTTTGTCCACAGTAGTTACAAAATCGTGCAAACCTTTGGATTGTACCTGATCTAAACTGAATTTGGTTCTTTCCTTGCGAATAAATTCTCCTGTTTCTTTGGCAGCAGATATGACTTTTTTACAAATATTTTGTAGCTCCATCTTAATTTTTTGTTGATCAGCTCAGTTTAAAATTCTAGAGTTTGTCTTTTTTTAACCAGCTATAAAGTTCTATTTGAGAATTTATAGGACTTCCATCGGTTCTTAAGTATTGGTTATCCTGTACATCATTTATAATCCTGGCCTTAACATTATCTGTAAGCAGCAGATCTATTAAGTTTCTTAGTTGACTTTGAATTTCCGGATCTTTTATCGGGCAGCCAACCTCTATGCGGTGATCAAAGTTTCTTGGCATCCAATCAGCTGAACTTATATAGTATAATTCTTCGCCATTATTGCAAAAAATAAAAATTCTTGAATGCTCAAGGAACCTCCCTACAACACTCACTGCTTTAATATTTTCGCTCAAGCCTTTTACACCGGGTTTTAATGAGCAAATACCTCTCACTATAAGGGTTATTTCCACGCCTGCCTGGCTGGCTTCATAAATTTTCCGAATCATCTTTTTATCAACAAGATTATTGATTTTCAGAATGATATAGGCTGGTTTACCATCTTTAGCATTTTTTATTTCGTTATCGACCAAGGTGTAAAGCCTGTTTCTCATATAAATGGGTGCAACATGTAGTTGCCTGAAATTGACAGGTTTATATGGAAATTCAATTAAGTTAAATACCGATTTCACCTCTCTTGTTATTTGTTTATCTGCAGTGAATAGGCTCACATCAGAATATACTTTAGCATTTCCTTCATGGAAGTTTCCGGTACTAACTCCGGCAATATATTCTGTTTTTTTGCGCTTGGTTTTCCTGCCAATAAGAAGCAATTTAGCATGTACTTTTAAGCCAGGTATTCCGAATAGTACTTTTGCCCCTGCCTCTTCCAGTTTCCTTGACCAGTATATATTAGACTCTTCATCAAACCTGGCCTGTAGCTCAATTACCACGGTTACCAGCTTTCCATTCAAACAGGCATTAATGAGTGCATTTAAAACCAGCGATACCCTGGCAACCCGGTAAAGGGTTATACGAATGGAGCTGACATCAGGATCTATAGCCGCCTCACGTATCAACCCAATAAAGTGAGAAAAATTATGATATGGATAATACAACATCGCATCCTTCTCAAAAATATAATCAATGCTGCTCACTTCGGGACTGAATGCCGGATGTTTCAAGGGAGGAAGTTTCTTAAATTCAAACTTCCTATTTCCTAGACCAGGAAATCCCATAAAATCTTTAAAATTGTGATATCTGCCACCTGGAATTAAGCTGTCTTCATCGTCAATTTTGAGCCTGGACTTAATATGTTGCAACAGGTCTCGGGGGATACTCTTATCATAAACCATTCTGACTGGTTGGCCTCTTTTTCTTCCCTTTACTCCTTTGGATATTTTTTCCAGAAAACTCTTGGTTAGGTCGTTATCAATATCCAACTCCGCATCCCGTGTAATCTTTATGGTATAAGCATCAAATTTGGTATACGGAAACTTTTTGAATATGTCTTTAAGCTTAAATCGGATAATATCATCCAGCAAAATCATATATTGTTTGTCATCTTCTTTAGGAAGTTTTACAAACCTTGATACATTTTTACTGGGAAGCTCTATTAAGGCATATTCGCTATTCTTTGCATTTGAGTTTTTTATCGCCAGGTATATCGATTTATCCTTCAGGGGCGGAAATGTAATAATATTGTTCAGCATTATTGGAGCTAAAACAGGCAATAGTTTCTCATTATAGAACTCATTTATAAATTTCTCCTGTTTTTCACTGATCTGCGTCTCATTGATAAAAAAAACACCTTCTTGCTCAAAACCTTTTAATATGTCTTCATAAATTATATCAAAGTCCTTTAGTAGAGCTAAAACAGTTTTCTGTATATCATTTAAAAGTGTTTTAGGGTTTCCGTCAGTGAATTTATGATTCTCTACATTGAGCTCAATAAGCCTTTTTACCGAGGCTACCCGTACCCGGAAAAATTCATCCAAATTATTAGAGAAAATACCCAGGAATCGCATCCTTTCAGCCAGTGGCACGCTTTGGTCAGCCGCTTCCTGTAATACGGAACGATTAAACGCCAGCCAGCTTAATTCCCTGTTGAAAACATTCAGATTGGTGTCGTTTTTTTTAGCCATTTCAGATTTGTCTTTTGGGATAATCAAAATTGTAATTCAGTAAATTGCCTGAATGAATCTCTTTCCATAAGGAAACATCGAACTCTAATTTCACAAATCCTGATGTGGGGATATTGTCAATATAGTCAGATATGAACTCGTTTGCAAAGCTGGTAACACCGGGATTATGGCCAAACAAGGCAATATTATTATACTCTTCCGGAGTTCTCATAACAGTGTTTAATATTGTTCTGGTGCTGGCCAGGTAAAGGTCCTCATCAATAAGGATATTATCAAACTGGTTAAACAAAACTCGTGAGAATATTATTGAAGTATACAATGCCCTATTGGCTGGGCTGGTATAGAAAACCTGAGGCAGTTCTCCTAATTCCTTATACCTTAAAGCCATTTTATAAGCATCTGTAAATCCTCTTGCTTTAAGAGGGCGATCATAATCTGCCAGATCATAATTGCTCCAGTCTGATTTACCGTGCCTGACAATAGAAAGGGTTTTCATGCTATATGGATATTAAACGTAATTGAAGAAGTTTTTTATGGAATTGTTTAGATGAAATTATAACAATTGACTGGCCAATTCTGCTAAATGACTTCTTTCTCCTTTTACCAGGTTAATATGAGCAAATACATTTTGTCCTTTCATCTTATCTGCCAGATATGTCAATCCATTAGATCCGGTGTCGAGGTATGGAGAGTCTATTTGTTCTATGTCGCCTGTAAATATCATTTTAGTTCCTTCCCCTGCACGTGTTATAATGGTTTTAACTTCATGAGGTGTGAGATTCTGGGCTTCATCCACAATAAAAAAGATATCTGAAAGGCTTCTACCTCGTATATAGGCAAGTGGTGTAATGAGTAGCTTTTCCTCCTTAAGCATGTCTTCAATTTTCTGATACTCTTTGCTTTGTGGGCTATACTTATTTTTAATCACTGCCAGGTTGTCAAATAAAGGTTGCATATAAGGTCCAATTTTTTCCCCAACGTCTCCTGGTAAAAACCCAATGTCTTTGTTTGCCAGGGGAACTATAGGGCGGGCAAGGAAAATCTGCTTATAATTTCTTCGCTGTTGCAGTGCAGCTGCCAGGGCCAGAAGAGTCTTACCAGTTCCAGCCTTACCGGTTAGCGCAACCAGTTGAACATCTTTCCTGGTTAAGGCATCCAGTGAAAAAGTTTGTTCAGCATTTCTTGGTTCTATCCCATAGGCAGGAACCTTGTGAATGCGATTAATCATTTGTTGAATAGGATCGAAATGGGCCAGAACACTTGATTTATCACTCTTTAGAATAAAATATTCATGTGCATAGGGTACTTTCTGAAGCTTCATTTCTTCTATTGGAATCCCTTTTTGTTCTTCATAAAGCTTTGAAATAATTTCATTATCAAGGTTTTCAATTGTAACCAGTTCTTTATAAAGTTCCTCCAGGTTTGTTACCTTATCCGTTTCATAATCCTGCGCCTGTATACCCAATGATTTGGCCTTCATGCGAAGATTAATGTCTTTCGATACCAGTATTACCTTATTATCAGGATTCTTTTCTGTTATATAAAAGGCAATTACAAGGATTCTGTGGTCGGGAGTTCTTTCCGGGAACGACTCACTTACTGTTTCCGGAAAAGGTTTTCCTGTCTCAATAAATAGTTTCCCTTTTCCTTTACCCAGTGAAACACCCTGTGTAAATAGGTGGTCTCCAGACAGTTTGTCCAGTTCGCGTGTCATCTCACGGGCATGATAATTAATTTGACTGTTGCCTTTTTTGAACTTATCTAATTCTTCCAGAACTACAATAGGGATGACTATATCATTTTCCTGGAAATTATAAATACAACGATAATCGTGTAGAAGAACATTTGTATCAATTACAAAAATTTTTTTCACCTTTTTTTTCATATTCAAATAATTGTTTAATAATCTGTAAGTAAAAAAATATTATGTGAGAAAGAATTAATAATTTATTATCCAATAGTTAAGAAAAAAAGATAATACGGTTAACTTTGGATTCTAAAAATAGGTTTAAATGTACAAAAATAAATTGTCAGTTTTATTGTTTCACAATGGATAAATTCTTCATAAATGGAACTACTTGAAGGTATTTCAACCAGGCGGAGTATACGGAAATATACCCAGGAAAAAATTGATGATAAGCAAATTGAAATGTTGCTTGAAGCAGGAATGCAAGCTCCATCTGCTGTCAATTGTCAACCCTGGCATTTCTTGGTTCTAAACTCAAAAGAAATAATGTTTGAAGTGACAAAGATCCATCCTTATTCTCAGATGCTTAAGGGGGCATCCTGTGCCATCCTGGTCATGGGAGATACGGATCTTGAACATGGTCCGGGCTATTGGGCTGCAGATTGTGCAGCGGCAACACAAAATATATTATTAGCGGCTCATGGAATGGGACTGGGTGGAGTATGGATCGGTATTCACCCACGCGAAGAGAGAAGAAAGGCCTTTAAGGATTTGTTTATACTACCGCCACACATTCAACCTTTTGCCCTAATTTCTCTTGGATATCCTGCAGAGGAAAAAGCAAAAGCCAACAGGTATAATCAGGATAAAATTCATATTAATAAATGGTAGATGGATACTTCGAGTAGAATTTCAGCAGAGAGGTATGAAGAAACCATAGAGTTTTTATATGACCGTTTGCCTATGTTTCAGCGCGATGGCGATAAAGCCTATAAAGCTGATTTATTGCGCACATTTCAATTAGATGAACATTTCAAGAGTCCTCACAAGAATTTCAAGACAGTTCATGTTGCCGGAACCAACGGGAAAGGTTCAGTTTCACATATTCTTGCTTCTATACTGCAGGAGGGAGGTTACAAAGTTGGTTTATACACCTCACCACATTTAAAAGATTTCAGAGAAAGAATAAAGATTGATGGAGTACCTGTCAAAAAAGAGTTTGTGGTTAAGTTTGTTGAGGAAAATAGGGAAGTATTTTCTGAAATTGAACCTTCATTCTTTGAGATGACCGTTTCAATGGCTTTTGAGTATTTTCGGGAGGCAATGGTTGATATTGCTGTTATAGAAACAGGACTGGGAGGAAGACTCGATTCGACAAATATCATCACTCCTATTCTGTCAGTAATTACAAACATTGGGCATGATCATACTGAGTTCCTGGGGTCGGAACTGGAAGATATAGCCTATGAAAAGTCAGGAATTATAAAGCCTGGAATACCTGTGGTGATAGGAGAGACTCAGATATCTCTGGAAGATATTTTCATTGATTATGCCAACGATGTAAAATCAGAGATTACTTTTGCCGATCAATGCTATCGGGTGATGTATTCTATGATAACCATGGAAAACAAGCAGAAACTTAGAATATTAGGCAAAGGATCTTTTAATCTTGATGAAATTGAGACAGACCTATTGGGATCATATCAGGCGCAAAATGTGATAACTGCATTGCATGCTATTGATGTATTAAAGAATAACGGTGCCCTAATCCGTGAAAAAGCCGTTCTCGAAGGGATGGCAAATGTTATTGAAAACACAGGCTTCCGTGGTAGATGGGAAATTCTGGATACAGATCCTTTAACTATTTGTGATACAGGGCATAATATTGAAGGTATTGAGCAGGTAGTCAAGCAAATTCAGAATACAGCTTATAATAAATTGCATTTTGTATTAGGCCTGGTTCAGGGAAAAAGAACAGATGTTATTCTGGATTTATTACCCAAAGATGCTACTTATTATTTTACCAGGGCACAGATTCCCAGAGCTCTTGACCAGAACTTATTGACAGAGGCGGCTGAAAGAATAGGTTTGAAGGGTGAATCATATGAGACTGTTGCTGATGCCTATAAGGCTGCACAGCTGAATGCGGGAAAAAATGATCTTATTTTTATAGGTGGCAGTACTTTTGTTGTGGCAGAAATCCTTTAGATCAGGGTTTTAAATAGCACATTTTATTAAATTCAAATTTTTGAAAAATATATTTGCATAATCTTATTGGAGATAAAAAGAAGATATATATATTTGCACTCCCAATTTGGACTTTTACAGAGGAGGGAGATTAGTTTTTTTTGAAATTATTGGGGCGATTAGTCCCGAATTTTCCAGATCTTAGATCTGATAAAAATTCGAGGATTCTCGAAATTTTATCGAAATTGAAAATTTCGGAAATTTCGGAACTCAGTCCGGTTTTATCCTACAGTTATGTATTCAGTTTACATATTAGAATCTCTAAGTTTTGGGAAATATTATATTGGCCAGACGAATAATCTTGAAAAAAGATTAATAAGTCATAATCTGGGTCAAAACAAATACACTAAATCCTATATCCCCTGGAAAATTATCTTTCATAAACATTTCGAATCCAGGGCAATGGCGCTAATGGTAGAAAAAAAACTAAAAGCGCTAAAAAAACGAGAATTAGTTGTTAAATTTGCCATCGAAAATCAATTTACAGCTTCATAATAGAAGTTTTTTTCGGGATGTAGCTCAGTCCGGTTTAGAGTACTCGTCTGGGGGGCGAGGGGTCGGAAGTTCGAATCT